>CAIUHB010000047.1 GCA_903898855.1 uncultured Actinomycetes bacterium
CAATTTGGAATTGATGGCCACTTGATTGCTGGCCCAGCGCGTTCGGCGCTAACAAAATACCCAGTCACCGCGACCGCCACAACTGCGACGATCGGGTAACTGGGTATCAGTTACTTCTTTTTGCTAATTACTGCTTGAGGATATTAGAGACCTGACTTGCAGATCTGAGTCATGTCGCCCTTAGCTTGCTTGACGTTATCTGCACCCTGAGCCAAGAGAATATCTTGGGTCGACTTGGTGGAGTTCATCTGAGCGGTCCATGAAGTAACCTGCTTGGAAGCGTTGTCCATGCGAATCTGTGCTGACGTCATTTGGTTGGTGTACTTAGAAACATCAGCCTTGGCATTCTTTGCTTGGATATCAGCAATTGCCTTCTTGTCAGCATCAATCAACTTCTGCCAATCGGTTACTGATGTCTGGAAGCTATTCACAACGTTCTGCAACTTGGTCAATGCGAAAGTTTCAGCGTCAACGAGCGTCTGTTGTTGCTTTGCAGCCTTTGTGTAGACAGCATTTGCAGTGGTGCAGTTAGCAGATACCCAGGTCAAGTTCTTGGTTGTGGCGATTGGACTAACACCGCATACATAAGCGGTCTTGCCAATAGTGGCCTTTGCGCCGGCCTTGGTGCAGGCACCGTTCGCCTTGTTAGCTGCTGCGTTGGCAGCTGATCCACCAGCAACGAGCGTTGCTGCCATCAAGCCAAGTGTTGCGACTGCCGCAACCTTGCGACCGAATGTGTTCTTCACGTGTACTCCTTATTGTTGTTGATACCTGAAATCGATGACCCAATTTCCTAGGGCAAGTCGAAGGCAGGGGCTCTGGAAAGCCGCGGCTCGAACAGGCTTCTTGTGCGTGAAATTGCTGTGAATAAGGAACTTTCGAGCGTATTGGGGCGATTACGGAGCGATAACTAAACTAGGCGCTCAAGCAGATTGCGATTCACGTCCCAGTAGCTCAGTGGATAGAGCAACCGCCTCCTAAGCGGTAGGTCGCCGGTTCAACTCCGGCCTGGGACACCAAATATTTGAGTGAGCAAATTCGCCAACCTGTGTTTCACTATCAGCCGTGAAGGCATTTCGCGTACGAATTCGGACAGTACTTTTCACAAGCCTGCTGCTGCTCTTTTCATTAAATCTAGCGCTTCCTGCGTCAGCCTCTACCGTGCAAGACCCCGACCCCGTATTCACACAAGCGCGAATAAATTTTCAATCCCAATTGAGTCTTCGCGACAAAGCCTCGCCAAATATTTTCTTTCACGTGTCCCAAGGTACGCCGTCAGCGATTGCAAACATGATGGAGCAGGAGGTGATCATCGCCGATCAATTTTGGTCTTTTGTGCGTCCTATCAACCATCCAGTTCAAGTCTATTTAGCTGATGATTCGCGCATCAACGATTTGATAGCGGCTTACGAGCCAACGCTGACACCACAAGGTGATGCGGGTGGCTGGCTACAGAACATCGCGAGCCGAATAACGAAAACGGATAACGGGTTATTTGGTGGCGGATCCCCAGCTTATAACCGAGATAATCAAGCTAACTTCATGCTTCACGTCGGAGTTCCGCCACCGGATGGTTCGGGTTTTTGGACACAGACGCCCTCACACGAATACACGCATACGATTCAGCGGTATTTGCTGGGTTCCAATTTTGCCCCCCTGTATACCTGGGAAATAGAAGGACAGGCTGATTACATTGGCGCAAACTTTGCGGGAAGAAATAGCAACACAGCCTTTCAAAGTTACTGGGCGCAAATGCTTACATCAATTCCGGCTCCCGCAAAAGGTGGAACATGGAGTGAGGTCGCGATTCAATCTTGGTTTGCAAAGGCTGCGGATACTCGGGCAAATGTTTCGACAGAAGAAGTGAGTCAGGTTAACTACATACTTGGTGCAATAGCGCAGGAGTATCTGGTTGCAAAATATAAGTTAACACGAGTCGAAAGCTACTACGCCAACCTTGCTAGTGTGATTAATGTCTGCGGCAATGGAGATTTGCCGTCTCACCCACAATGTGACGCCATGCGGCATCAAGTTTTCTTCAATAGCTTTCACATGACTCAAGAAACCTTCTACAAGGCGGTCGCGAGGCTTGCAGTTACAGAATTCAAATGGGCAGCCAAGACTGCGAACAGTTTGTCGCACGACCTCAGGACCTATCAATCAACGCCTTGGTCGAACCTTCACCTGACCGTCAATCCAGACGCCAACGCTAATGTCCCGGTGTACGCGCCTTCGTTCACAACCTTGACGAAGGTGGCAATTGGGCAGCAGCCATTATCTGATCTTTATCCGCCTAATATTCCAGCCCCTAATCGCACGTGTTCCGGTAATGATGGCGCGCACGCAACGTTATACGGGGGATCGATGACATGCACGAACGGAATTTGGACTTTAGATCCGGGTCAAAAAATAGGATCACCCGGCAATCCTTGATCTGTTTTCCTTTTTACTGAAATACGACGGTGCGGTCGCCGACGATGAAGATGCGGTCTTCGGCGAAATGCTTGACTGCTTGAGATAAGACGCGACG
The DNA here is from genome assembly GCA_903898855.1 of uncultured Actinomycetes bacterium. The sequence continues at coordinate 2,531 of CAIUHB010000047.1, forward strand.
TTCGATGTCGCGGCCGATGGCAATCAAATCTTCAGGTGTGGCGGAATGGGTCACGTGCGCAACGTCTTGGGTGATGATGGGACCTTCATCAAGTTGCGGTGTGACAAAGTGAGCGGTCGCGCCAATGATTTTTACGCCTCGTTCGTGGGCTTGGTGATACGGCTTGGCTCCTTTGAAACCAGGCAAAAACGAGTGGTGAATATTGATGATCCGACCAGCAAGAGCGTTGCAGAAATCAGCGGTCAAGATCTGCATATAACGAGCAAGAACAACTAGCTCAATCTTTTCGCGCTCGACGATAGTGAGAATCTCGCATTCGATAGCGGACTTATCCATGGCATCGCTAGAAAGGTAAATAAATGGAATGTCGTGTGACTCAACCAACGAGCGGAGCGTTTCGCGGTTAGAGACCACGCCGGCGATATCAATCGGCATCTCATTGAGTTCCTGCAAATAGAGAAGGTCACGTAAGCAATGGCTCTCGGTGGTCACCATAATCAAAGTGCGTTTACGGACTTCAACGGGGCGGAACGTCAGCGACGGATTGAATTGGGCCAAGCCAGCGGTGATTGCGCTTTGGGCCTGCTCGACCGATTGCTCCGTCTCGATCCGTGTTCGCATGACGAAAGTGTTGGTCGTCGCATCGGTGAACTGCTGGTTCTCGATGATGTTGCCCTTACAGGCAAGCACCGAGGTCGTCATCGCATGCACAATGCCAGGTTGGTCCTGACACTGAAGCGTCACCATGAGATCCATGGTCTAAGGGTAAAGCGTGCGGCGGGCTAGTGCGAAATCGTGAAGCGCTTCATCCATCGAGGCGCCCACCAGTTGCGCTCTCCGAAGAGACGCATCAGAGCAGGCACCAAGAAACCACGGACGAGCGACGCATCCAATAAAATCGCGAATGCAACGCCAAAACCGAGCGTCTTGATATTAGTGACGCCGCTGGTGATAAAGGCAGCGAAGACGATGGCGAGCAAG
>CAIUHB010000048.1 GCA_903898855.1 uncultured Actinomycetes bacterium
CCTATGACTAAGTGGTAAATCTACCGCGACTCTTGTGGAGTTAGGCCTTTACCCAGACTGTCGTAGCAGGTGGCAGTTCGCCGCCCGCGGAAATCTTGCCATGCGCCATATAGATCCCGGCATCAGCTAGTGGCTGAGAGCTATGGACTACTTCACCAATCTGACCAAAGTTATAGAACCCACCGCCAAAGTTGGTGATGCAGTGCCAGCCGTTAGGGCGCGAGAAGTGCAAGACATCATCTTCGCCAGTCTCATGCCATGTCATCTCTTCACTAGTCTGCAACTCTTTGCGAAGCGCTAGCGCTTTTCGGAATATGGAAAGTGGCGAGAGCTCATGCTTACTCTCTACCTCTACTGAGTAATCGGCAAACCAGGCAGGCTGCGGAAGGTGCGCTCCCCCAGTACCAAATCCGAAGGATGTGCCCGATGAACTCCATGGCAATGGCACGCGACAGCCATCGCGTCCGACATCTGCTTTGAGGTTGCGCAGATACTGCGGATCTTGAATCTGATCTTCTGGGATACCAATGACTTCATGGAGACCTAGTTCTTCACCTTGGTAGATGTATGTACAACCCGGCAGCGCCATGATCAACATCGAACCGGCGAGAGCTGCCCGAATGCCTCCGTTAATATCAAGTGGATGAGTGGTTCCACCTGAGTTCTTCCAGCGAATCCGATCAACGGTGGGAAGCAGGCCGTACTTAGTTGCGGGGCGCATCTGGTCATGGTTATTGAGACACCAGGTAGTAGAAGACCCGCTGACACGTGAATGCTTAATAGATGTATCGATCACTTGCTTGTAATCAGTAGCAGAGAAGTATGCCTCAAGCATGTCGAAGTTAAAGGCTTGGCCAAGTTCTTCCGGACTGGAGTAAAGCGCCAAACGTTCAGGGCGAACATATGCCTCGGCAACTGCAACGCGTGGTGGGTCGTATTCATTAAAGAGTTTGCGCCAGGTCTTAAAGACTTCGTGAACTTCATTGCGATCAAAAAGAACATCATCGCCTGTCAGCGGATTATTCATGCCTGGGTAAGTTGGTTGACTGCGAAGTGGCTCGGATAAATCTTTCTTCATACCTGCGGCTACATCGATGCGGAATCCATCCACACCGCGATCGGCCCAGAATCGCAACGTGGTGAGGAAATCTTCTTCTACCTCAGGGTTATCCCAGTTGAAATCCGGCTGTTCTGGAGCGAAGAGGTGGCAGTACCACTGGTTATGTTTTCCGCCTTGCGTGGATTCATGACTCCAAGCACTTGGTGCAAAGTGCGACGGCCAATCACTTGGAGGTAATTCACCATTAGCGCCCTTGCCATCTCGAAAGATATAGCGATTGCGCGCAGCAGAGCCTGGCTCAGATGCGATCGCTTCTTTAAACCATTCATGTCGATTCGATGAGTGATTAGGAACGATATCGACGAAGACTCGGATTCCTGCGTCGTGGAGTTTGGAGAGCATCTCATCAAAATCAGCCAGCGTTCCAAGCTTTGGATCGACGTCGCGATAATCATCAACGTCATACCCACCATCTGCAAGTGCTGATGGATAGAAAGGCGATAGCCAGACTGCATCGATGCTGAGCGATGAGAGGTAATCAATCTGCGAGGTGATTCCCTTGATATCACCAATTCCATCTCCGTTGGAGTCCTTAAAGGAGCGGGGGTAGATCTGGTAAATGGCAGCTTGGCGCCACCAATTCTTATCAAGTGAGAGTGCCATGACCCGATTGTAGCGACGGCATCACTTAAGAAAAGTTTAAATATCCCACCAGATTGTTGCTAATTTTCTGATTGCAACCTTTGGTTGATCTCTGAGAAACTCGAGGACTTCACCTTCACGAGATGCAGGTAGGCAGAGTCGAATTCTCGAAAAATGGGCTTGCGACGCAAGATCGGCTTCAGACCTCATACTGCCCTCCCAAAGCTCTAGGTGCGCCTCGATTCCCAACTCTTCTAAGATGCACATTACATCTGATGGGGTTGGATCGCTCGGACGATCCAAGTTCCAAAAGCGCTTCCAGAGCGGTGCGGCAGTGGTCAATGGATGCATTTGTGGCATTTCGATGACTACCCGTTTGCGAGCATGACGATTCATTGCCAAAATGAAATCTTCGATTTCTGGAACGTTATATACGACATGGTGCGCAGCAACTACATCCGCAACTGGAACCTGTGCTTCTAGCGCTGGCCAAAATCCTTCGAAGATTTCTGATCTAACATTTCTCTGTCTCGCATTCTCGGAAAACATCTCCAGCATCTCGACCTGATGATCCACGCCAATTACCTGGCTTGCCGGAGGTGTCACAGCGAATGCAGCGATTCCTCCGCCACAACCGATATCTAGGATTGAACCACCTTGAGGAATTGATTCTCGAGCCCTTTGATGCGAAATGGAATCTTCAATTTCGGAGGGAATTTGAAACATTACAGGTGGGTGGATCCAAGGACTTTCAGGAGCCTGTCGCAGAATGTCGCTTGGAATCGACCAGGCGGCAAGGGACTTGCGCCACTTGTCACCTGCAATTGTCTCCATCATTTACCGGGTAGCCATGAAGAGAGATCGCTATCGCAGTTGCAACGTTGATCTGCAGAAAATGGAGCAAGCGCCTCTTCAATATGCTGCCCGCATCCAGACCAAGTTGCCTTTCCACATTTATCGCACCGTACTGCGCTACACATTCTCAGGACTTCTTTCCGAATAACCGTGAAAGCAAACCAGGCTCTTTAGGGTCGTTTTGATGTCCCTGGCACTGCTGAGATTTTGGGATGCCCTTCATGACCTGGGCAACATGCTGGCCACACCCAGACCAAGATGCTTTTCCGCACTTACGACAAGTTGTTCTGCTACACATTATCTCTTCCTTTTCTCTGTATCTCTGATTTGTATTTCTATCTTTTTAAACATTCACTTTTTAGCTGGTGAGTTGCTCCAAGTTAGGTAACCGCCATCGAGATTGGCGGCATCGTATCCGAGCTCGATGAGCAATCTTGTTGCCGCATGTCCTCGTTGGCCAACCTGACAAGTCACAAGAATTTTGCCCGATGGAATCTCATACGTACGCTCTCGAATTTCATCAATAGGAATATTTATCGCTCCAGGAATAGATCCTTGGGAAAATTCAGCTTGCGTGCGAACATCAAGTATTGAATATCCTTGTGCGAGCTTCTCAGCAACTTCGCTCCACTGAATAGTCGGAGTTAGTCCGGAAAGAACGTTCTCAGATATGTAACCGAGCATATTTACGGCATCCTTGGCAGATCCAAATGGAGGCGCATAAGCTAATTCAAGGTCTGCTAATTCAGGGGCCGTAATTCCACCACGCATCGCAGTCGCGATAACATCGATTCGCTTATCTACTCCATCTCTTCCGACTCCCTGGACTCCTAGAATGCGGTTAGTCTGCGGATCAACAAGTAGCTTCAGCGCCATCGCCTTCGCACCGGGGTAATAACCAGCGTGAGAGGCGGGGTGGCTATGAATGGCGAGGAAAGGCATTTCATTTTGGGTGAGCTTCTTCTCATTCCAACCTGAAGTGGCAACAGTTAAGTCGAATACTTTAACAATTGCAGTACCTTGTGCCTCGACCGGACGAGTAGCTTTCCCCGAAATGTGGTCAGCGATGACTCGACCGTGACGATTGGCAATATTGGCTAATGGCACCAACGATGCGTTGTGATCTAGGGCATCGACTTTTTCAACAGCATCACCGACCGCATAGATGCTTGGGTCGCTCGTACGATAGTACTGATCAACCTTAACGCCGCCGCGAGTTCCAATCTCCAATCCAGCATCTTTAGCCAAGGCAATTTCAGGTCTAACACCAATGGCCATAACAACCAGATCTGCCTTGATTTCTACTCCGTTAGAGAGGGTAACTGCGTCATCTTGAATTGAAGCAAGGGCAGAGCCCAAGTGGAGCTCAACGCCATGTTTCGTCATCTCTTGATGGACAAGTGATGCCATCTCTGGATCCAGTGGCATCAAAACTTGATCTTGAGCTTCAACCAGTGAGGTGGATATCCCGCGATGCACTAAATTTTCAGCCATCTCCACTCCGATAAAGCCTCCACCGACTACGACTGCACTGGCAGGCCTCAACGTCGCCCTCTGAAATAGTTCCTTCACATCTTCCACATTGCGCAGCGATAGGGATCGATCAATGCCAGGGATATTTGGACGAATTGGAGCAGCACCTGGACTAAGGACCACGTAGTCGTATGAAAGTGAATAATCTCGATCATTCACGATATCGCGTACGACCACTTCCTTATTCTCACGGTCAATTTTCAGCACTTCACTATGCACTCTGACATCAAGTCGGAATCGCTTGAATAGGCTCTCTGGAGTTTGAAGAAGAAGAGATTCCTCCTTTTCAATTACCCCACCTATAAAATAGGGAAGTCCGCAATTGGCATATGAGACATATCCGCTCTTCTCTAAAACAATAATTTCGGCCGATTCATCAAGTCGACGCATTCGAGCTGCGAAAGACATTCCACCCGCAACTCCACCGATCACTACAATTTTCTTCACGTTACGCCAAACTAAGAAAGAGTTTTTGGAGCTTTTCAGAAACCTCTTTTTGATTGCTCTTGCCTTCGATAATGCACTCTTCGAGGCTCGCTGAGATCAAAGTAAATGCAGCAGTATTCACCGCTTTAGCTACTGCTGACATCTGGTGCACGATTTCATCGCAATTTCGACCCTCTTCTAACATTCGTGACACCGCTCCAAGCTGACCTTGGGCCCTGTTGATACGAGCCACAAGTGCAGCGGTCACCTCATTGCTTTGAAGGATATGTGTTGGTTCTAACTTTTTTGCCATGATTATTTTTTCTCCATAGGGTGATGACCTTTGCGGATCATTTTGACCATCTTTAGATTTATCGCGCAAAAGCGGAATACCTGTAGAAAGATGCTGTTGCGCTGCTTTAGGGTCTTGGCTGTAGGTAGAGGTGCTCGCATAATGCTTTCGTTTGGATTTTCCATTTCTTCCCCTTATTCCGGAATCAAGAACCAGCCGAAGCGGGCCTTGGCCTTGTAGATGAACATGTAATGAAGGAGCAATTTGATCCAATGGCCGGCAAGTCCAATTTCGCCATACGTGTCATCCAGGCTACGACCGGTGTTGGGATATTGAACATAATCTGGAACAACGGGGTACATAGTCATGGATGCAGCAGAACCGCGCTTCATGCCAGAGCCTGCAGATGCCACGCATGCAGCGCCCATGTCAGACATTGAGGCGGAGGCAACTTCTGCTTTCGAACCAGATTTTATGAGTTCGCGAATGCTGATGATTGCAGTCTTGCCCATGATTCCAGAAGGCATGCCAGTCCGTGGGGGCGATGGCGCAATAAGTGTCCCATTGGGAGATTTACGAGGCTTCGAAATCTGATGCGGCGGCGCAAATGCAATACCTACCGCAAATACATTCGGGTAAATTGGATTTCGATAGGTCTTTGGCCAATCTGAGGCCAACCACTCTTCATATGGCTTACCCGAGTAATCGGCATCTACTTTCATAAAGCCCGACGGTGCAAAAATTTGGTCTGAAATATCTTTGCCCGATTTATCAAAGGCCTTGAGGTCCACTCCTCTAAATGGTGGGAGTAGCATGGCAAAATCGAACTTGAGTACATCTTTCGTGCCATCCACCAGCTCATAATGGACTTCGCCTGGCTCAACTTTTTCCACGTGAGCCCCCAGAATTGCATGGATATTTCGTTCCCGAAATAGAGATTCAGTCCACATCTTTGATGAGGTCTGGAAACCTTGCTGAGAGAAGACCATTCCGCCCACACCAAAGTCACCTAGCTCATATTCATTTGTAATGTAGGTAATGTCAGCGAGGTCGCGTACGCCAGCCGCTCGCACTTCATGTTCCACATTGAAGGCATATTCAAAAGCAGCGCCTTCGCAAGTACAGGTGCCATGACCAACGCCTACAGCAATTGCTTGCCGCTTACCCGTTTTCATCACTGCTATAACATCTTGTAGGGATTTAGCTGCTTCTATGGCATGCCCATAGGTGCATACCGAGACGGTATGGCCGTCAGGTCCCAAGCCTGGTGTCGCAGCAAAATTCAACTTCGGTCCGGTGGCGTTTACTAAATAGTCATACTCAAGCTTTGCAATCTCGCCATTGCGAGCTGAATCGGTGTATTTAACCGTGACAAATGCGGATGGAGTGGTCGAATCACCTTCTGGATGAATTTCCTGAGCGAGTGCCTGATGAAAGGTGATGCCCTTCCGTTTGTAAACCGGCGCCAACGGGAATGTCACTTGATCGGCGCTCATTTTTCCAACGCCCACCCAGATATTCGATGGGATCCAGTTGTACTTGGAGTTGGGTGAAATCACGATAATTTCATTTCCCTTGCCCAACATGCGCTTAGCGTGAAGTGCCGCAGTATGACCTGCTACGCCTGCGCCAAGAATTACCACTCGTGCCATTTTCAACCTCCGTTGGTCGTATACCCCTGAGGGTATACCCCCGGGGGTATCAACGCAAGGGTTGAATGGGATTATTTCTGGCCAGACTGGATGTAACCCCAGACGGAGAAGTCTTCGAGGTCTGGAAAGGCAAAGCCGCCTTGCTTGAGGGCGATCGCAATATGAATCCGATGCTCAACGGCATGAATAATTGCCTGCGAGAGAACAGTCGAACGCATAACAGTGAAATCCTTGCCATGTTCCGAATAGGTCACTTCGCCATCTTCACGAGCACCTTCGCTGACAAGGAATGCGTTGATCGCTTTCCAGGTATCCCCGAGCCCGCGGACTTCATCGATCGATTCCGGCTCTTTGGTAAAGCGTTGCGGTTGGCCCAGTTCGTAGGCATACCAATCGGCAGAGGCAATCAAATGAAAGAGATTGGAGTAAGCCGGCCATTCGCCTTCGGCTGCTTTCGAACGCCAAGCCTCGTCCGGAAGCTCCAACATTGTGTTGAATAGCTTCTCATCAGCCCAGGCCATCTGCTTCAAAGATTTTTCGATTGAAATCATGGGAAAACTATAGACCTGAAGGTTTGCTCTACTAATTATTTCCGCTGACACTTGGGACAGTAATGTGAGGAGCGATTGGCGAATTTGATTCGCCGAATGAGCGTTCCGCAGCGAGGGCAGGGCTCGCCTTCTTGGCCATAAGCGTTGAGCGAGATATCGAAGTAGCCGCTCTCGCCATTCACATTGATGTAGAGCTCATCAAATGAAGTTCCGCCCACTTCTATTGCCTTGGCCATGACTTCCTTAGCGCAGTCGAGCAAGCGCGAAATATCTTTCGCTTTCATTTCGGATGCGATCTTTTCGGGATGCACTTTCGCCATCCAAAGAGATTCGTCGGCGTAAATGTTGCCAATACCCGCAACAATATTTTGATTGAGGATGGCGGTCTTGATGGAGACTTTTCTGCGCCGGATATTTTCAATTACCGTGGATTGATCGTATGACTCCTCAAACGGGTCAGCCGCAATCGATTGGACACAGGTAGGGACTCCGTTAATCGCTTCTTCCACTGAGACCCAGCCAAATGTGCGCTGATCATTGAAATGAAGTTCTGAATTCTTGAAGCCTTTACGGAGCCGGAATGAAGCCCGGGTATGTCGTAGATCTGTGGGGTCAACAAGGAATTGTCCGGACATTCCCAAATGCGCTGCCAGGACCATCGGCCGATCGAGAACAAACCATAAAAACTTTCCGCGACGCCGAATATCAAGAATCTTCGCACCTTCAACCGCGCTTAAACCCGCAATACTTTTAGGACTCAACCCTCTGGGATGCAACTGCCGTGCTTGCACGATGGTGCGACCGACGGCGTGTGTCACTAAGCCCTTTCGGACCGTCTCTACTTCTGGTAACTCCGGCATCTTTTCTAACGAAACTTGATCTTCTTGCCGGCCATGATGACTTTGATTCGGGCCATCGCCGATTTGCCCATCCCGTGAAGTTCGGCGAGATCGGACTCCGAAATCTTACGAAGGTCAGAGACTTTCAAA
>CAIUHB010000049.1 GCA_903898855.1 uncultured Actinomycetes bacterium
CAGTCTGGTCTTCCCCAAGATTACGGAACATGCCCGATTTCATGCGAAGGCGATGAGCTTCATCGACCACCAAGACATCTACGGAATTCTCTTCGGTCTCCGTGTAGGAGCCGGTCCCACCGAACAAATGCCGAACAGCATCGCCCTTAACGAGTCCCTTTAATTTTGCGGAGAAGACATCTCTTGGCGCAGCATTCGCCGTCAAATACTTTGCGCTTAGCCGCTCTCCTGTCAGTGCGGCCAGAGCGTTAACGGCGATAACGGACTTACCTGTGCCAGGGCCACCCTTTACGATCGTCACTATTTTCTTACCTTCAACTGCTGAGCGCGCGTTCAAAATTATTTGTTCATATGCAGTCTTTTGTTCGTCTAAAAGTACGAACTCCTGATTTCCCTCGAGCATTTTTCCAACAGATTCGGCGAGCTGAGCAGATGGTCGAATCTTGCCTTCGTCAATTCGCTCCAAGATCGATGTCCCCGGACCCGACTTAATCTGGTCGGCGATTGAATCAATTAATTTTGCCGATTCCCCGTGTAAGAACACTGGTGACCGTTGGAGAGCTTCTTCATATCGCGAATTATTGATTACCGTCGTATCACGGCAATTATGCAGGTATGCATAGGAAGCAACATTCACTTCGTTCGAATAAACATATTCGTTATAGAGCTCCAAATGCGAGCGATAGCTCCACGCTTGATATGCCGGGTGAACTAAATCTCTAAGCCCTCCACCCACTGGGGTTCGGACGTGTTCATCAAGGTCACTGAAATCAACTTGAGTCCATTGCTTTAGCTCAACGATTGCAATTGATTCCTTGCCTTGAGCATTCGTTCCTGCGACAACGAAATCAAGTCGGAATTTTCTGCCATTCAGCCGGTACTCGATCGCAACCCCAGAATCTGAAGGAATTTTGTCCGAATGCATCACATGCGCCATAGCGTTACCTAATGAATTACGCCAGGCGTTGAATTCCGATTCCCCAACCCTAAGGTTTAATTTTTGATAAACATTATCTTTTACGATGTCCTCAATGACGGGGGCATCCTTGAGAAATTGCTCCTTGGTAGCGAGATAGGCCAGCATCGCTAGATATTCATCCTCACACGGAGAACGTACCTGAACGACCAAGACTCTGGGTGGTTTTAGGCTTCGACTTCGCGCCGCTTCAAGGAAAGGGGTGCGTCTAAAGACTGAAACCCACACACTTCCCCCGAAGGGAAAATCACGCCTAACCGATCCGTCTTCGCCAGGCGTGATTCCCGTACTTCCAGCGTTCGGTGACGTGTGCGAGCTATGAGCTCGAACGATCGCTGTACTGCTTCTGGCTAGCATCCAAGGGAATGGATTCACCGAACTAGACCAGGACATGATTGCTGGTTCAGAAAGTTAGCTATCCCCTGTCGCTTGCCAGAGAATCAGACTGAACCATATTTAGTGAAAATCCCCTTAGTAGGATCTTCGCTTTTCTTTCGCTTTTCCGGGTAGGAGTTGCGGGGACGAATTCACATTCGCTCCTCTGGAAGATTAGGTCAGATACGTTGGCATAACAAGAGATTTTTCAAATTATTAAAACTACTTTGCGTTACATCTAAAGGAGCTTTGGTTCGCCTTTCAACTCTTCATATCGAGCCTGCAAAAGTTCAGTGTCACCATTAACAAGCAATCTCTTATCGCGTCCTAGTTCACCAAAGACAATCGTGAAGTCGCGTGCTCGTAGGTTAAATGCGTTAGCGAGTTCCTTGATGACCGCTGCATTGGCCTTGCCATCCACTGCTGGGGCTTGGACTGCGACAACCAAGCGAGGTGGGTCACCTGCGG
>CAIUHB010000050.1 GCA_903898855.1 uncultured Actinomycetes bacterium
GACTGGTACCGGCGTAACCAATCCAATCCATAAACTTGAAAGCCCGGGCGAGAGCACTGGGATTTTTACGATGAGTCGCTTGCGAAGTCCAGAAATTTTCGCAAATGTCTGCATCATCTCTTCGTAAGTAATAACTTCAGGTCCACCGATGTCGAAGATTCCCTTAACTGGTTTTACTAATAGCGCGGCTTGGGTGAGATACCAGAGCACATCGCGCACCGCGATTGGTTGAGTTTTATTCGTAACCCACTTTGGCGTTGTCATGATTGGTAAACGGTGAGTCAGGTGGCGCAACATTTCAAAGGAGGCCGAACCAGATCCAATGATGATTCCGGCGCGGAACTCGAGCACTGGGACCGATCCAGAAGCGAGCTGGGTTCCGGTATTTGCACGAGAGGCTAAGTGTTGGCTGATCTTTTTATCGTTTGCAATTCCACCGAGGTAGACAATTTGCTGAACTCCCGATTCGGCTGCCGCTTTAGCAAAATTGCGCGCCATCTCGGCTTCAATCTCATCAAACCGTGGCCCCATGTTGATGGAGTGCATGAGATAGAAGACGGTATGAATTCCAGCCAAAGCGCTTTTTACTTCGGCAAAGTTATTTGCATTTGCAACTGACATTTCAACTTCGCCAAACCATGGTTGGCCTTTAACTTTGTTGGGATCGCGAACCATCACGCGAACATCGAGGCCTTCATCACAGAGCTGGCGGACGAGCCGTCCCCCTACATATCCCGAGGCGCCTGTAACAAGAACTTTACGTTCACCTACGCTGCTTTGGCCCTGAACTCTCATGCAATCAACAGTAGACTCCACCTCTCAATTAATAAACTTGAAGCCGCCGAAAAGCTACCGAGAACTAGCTAGAACTGAGGATTACCGATGAAAAGCCCGATTAAGCCCCGCGTCCTCATTCTGGGCGGTGGATTCGGTGGAATGGCCGTTGCTCAAGCGCTCGGCAAAGATGTTCAAGTAACCGTCGTGGATCGCCACAACTATCAGACCTTCTTGCCACTTCTCTATCAGGTATCTACTGCTGGCTTAGCCGCAGATCACGTCGCCTATCCCATTCGTGGTGCGCTCCAAAAAATCAATGGCCGCTTCCGTATGGGTTCACCAATTTCGATCGACCATCGCAACAAAACTGTAAAACTCGATTCCAGTGAAGTGCTCGCTTTCGATCACCTGGTTATCGCACTCGGTTCAGTGACCGCAGATTTTGGAACTCCTGGTGTTGAAGAACATGCCCTCGGCATGAAGAACATCCACGAAGCTTTAACCATACGCGCCGAAGTTATGCGCCGCTTTGAGGATTTATGTCGCTTTGAAGATGACACTCGATTCTCCATCGCAGTTGTTGGCGGTGGCCCAACCGGCGTTGAGATGGCTGGTGCACTAGCGGAATTAGTTCGCGGCCCACTGATGAGCGATCAATCTCATGCCGCAAAACATATTGATATCTCTTTGATCGAAGCCGGACCACGCATCCTGCCGATGTTTGATCAATCACTCACCGACAAGGCGACCAAGAACTTGGTAGACCTCGGCGTCAACGTCATGACCAACACCGCAGTAAAAGAAGTATCTAGCCGCCAAATTCAATTGCGCGATGGCCGCACCATTCCAGCCGAAGTAACTATTTGGGCAGCCGGCGTTAAAGGTGCTCCAGTTATTAATGAACTCACGCTGCCAGTTATCGCTGGACGTTTAGATGTCGACCCAACCATGCAGGTAAAGAACTATCCGCATATCTGGGCGGTTGGCGATATCTCTGGAGCCAAAGGCGCAGACGGCCGCTTCCTTCCGATGGTTGCACCAGTAGCAATGCAGCAAGGTCGCTTCGTCGCAGCACAGATTAAGCGCGTAATGAAGAATGAGAAGCTAGCTGAATTTAAGTATCGCGATAAGGGATCAATGGCAACAATTGGTCGACATAAGGCAATTGTTCAGGTTAAGAAGATAAAGTTCTCTGGCTATTTTGCTTGGATGACCTGGCTCTTCCTGCACCTCTTCTACTTAATGGGTGGCCGAAACCGTATTGGCACTATTGCTGACTGGTGCTGGAACTACTTCACCTTTGATCGAGGAAATCGTCATATCCTCGATTCCATGTAATTAAGTAATTAGACTTCATACATGCGCTCATCATCTGGATATATCAATCTCCGCGGCCACGAAATCTGGTCTGTTACCTATCGAGGTAAAGGTGAGCCAGTACTTCTCTTGCATGGTGGCCTAAGTTCAACTGATTCATGGGATTACACCGTTCTTCCGGCGCTCAAGAAGAAGCGAGTATTTGCTTACGATCGCACTGCTCACGGCAGAACGGGAACCAGAGAAGGTTTCTATCACTTTGATTTCCAAACCGACGAGGCAATTGCCTACATTGAAGATGTCATCAAAGAGCCAGTTCATCTCATTGGCTGGAGCGATGGCGGAATCATCTCGCTCATGCTTGCTATCAAGCGTCCTGATTTAGTTAAGTCAATCGTCGCTATCGGCACCAACTATCACTACGACAGCGGATTGACCTTGGTTCAAGAGACTCCCGAGATTGTGATCTCTGAAGAAGATGCAGCCAAGTTCGCACTTCGCTCACCAGATCCAGCACAGATGCAAGAGATCATTATTCGCAAGGCCTATGAGGTTTGGAACTCCGAGCCGACGATGACAAAGGAAGACCTTGCAACTATCGCCTGTCCGGTCCTGGTCCTTACCGGTGATGACGAACCATTCTCCAACCATCACACAATTGATCTCTACGAATCACTCCAGGATGGACGATTGGCAATTGTTCCCGGTGCCTCACACTTTGTAGTTAAAGAGAAGAGCTCGATTGTTCAAGCCCACATTCGCGACTTCTACTTAAATCAAGATTATCCCGAGACCAAGTGGCCTCGTCTTCGGGCAAAGCCAGAGTTAGAGCAGCAGTAAATCCTTACCTTTTGCTACTGCTGATTCTCTGGAATCAACACCTAACTTCTTATAGACATTCTTTAAGTGGGTCTTAATGGTGTTATTGGAAATGTGCAGGGTGGCTGCAATCTGAGTGATTGGCAGGCCAGTCGGTAGGCGGCGCAAAATATCTAGCTCGCGCTTGGTTAGAGGAGTTTCCAATCCGCCATCCTTCGCACTCTTATCCTTGATACTTGCACGAATTGCCGCAGCAAGTGATTCGACATAAACATTTGGGTGGTCTTCTGCAAAATCTAGAATCATATTTTTTACTTCATCGGTCTGGGTCAAGAAGAGTTGGCGGTGCCCATGGGGCAAGGCAAGGTGAAGTGCGTTATGAATATGCTTTCTAGCTTCATTTGGTTGGCTAACAAAATAGTCAGCAAAGAGAATCTCTTTATTTAGCTGCTCGCGAACGGTGCTTTCCGGCAAGGCTTGCAACATCGGTAGCGCTTGCTGTGGACTCTTACGGACTGTCATTCCAGTGACAAATGCGCTCAC
>CAIUHB010000051.1 GCA_903898855.1 uncultured Actinomycetes bacterium
GGCGGATTTATCCCGGGCATTCGCGCTTGTCGTTCAACCGCTGAGTACTTGCAGTACGTGCTCTCACGTATTACTGCGCCGGGTTCGTTGTATTTGGCCTTGATCGCGATCATCCCAATCATCGCGCTGATCTTGTTCAATGCATCAACTAACTTCCCATTCGGTGGAACCGCGATTTTGATCGTTGTTGGTGTGGGTCTTGATACTGCCAAGCAGATCGAGAGCCAGTTGCAGCAGCGTTCCTACGAGGGATTCCTGCGCTAATGCGCTTGGTCCTGGTAGGTCCACCAGGAGCTGGCAAGGGAACACAAGCAGTTCACTTGGCATCTCATTACGGGATTCCACATATTTCTACTGGCGATATTTTCCGTTACAACATCAAGGAAAATACCGAGCTGGGCCAGAAGGCAAAGTCCTATATGGATGCCGGCAATCTTGTTCCTGACTCTGTCACCAACGAGATGGTCGCCGATCGCCTCACACACGCGGATGCGAAGGCCGGCTTCTTGCTTGATGGTTTTCCACGCAACGTTGTTCAGGCCGAAGTCCTCCGCGATATCTTGAAGACCGCGGGCACTCCTTTGGATGCAGCGCTTGAATTCGTATTGGATGACGCCGAAATCATTCGCCGCCTTTCAGGACGCCGCGTCTGCCGTGGTTGTGGCGCAACATTCCATGTTGAGTATGAGAAGCCAAAGGTCGATGGTGTCTGCGACAAGTGCCAAGGCGAGTTATATCAGCGCACGGATGATTCAGAAGAAGTGATTGCGCACCGGTTGTCGGTCTATGCCGAGCAGACTAAGCCGATTATTGATTTCTACCGCGCCGAAGGCTTGCTGATTTCAATTCCTGCAGTCGGTGAAGTCAGCGACATCTTCGCAAGCGCCGTTGCGGCTCTTGCTTAACGCCTAAGCTATTTCTATGGCAATCCAGCTCAAATCACTCGACCAGCTCAAGCTAATGCGGTCTGCTGGTTTGGTTGTGGGGGAGACCTTGCAGCTCATGAAGGCTGCGGTTGCTGATGGTGTCACCACTAATGATTTGGATCAGATCGCGGTTGCCAATCTCAAGAAGCATGGCGCTACGCCGTCGTTCCTGAATTATCACGGCTTTCCGAAGGTTATCTGTGCGTCAGTCAATGACGAGATTGTTCACGGCATTCCAGGTGATCGCGTATTAAAGACCGGCGACATCATCAGTATTGATTTCGGCGCAATCGTGAAGGGCTTTCACGGCGATGCCGCGATAACCGTGGGCGTCGGCGATATTTCGCCAGAAGACCAGAAGATGTCCGATGTCTGTGAAGAATCGATGTGGCGCGGAATCGCTGCTGGAAAAGTTGGCGGGCACTTAACCGATATCTCCGAGGCGATTGGTGATTACATTAATTCGCAAGGCACATATGGAATTTTGCGTGAATACGGCGGCCACGGCATCGGCACTGAAATGCACATGGAGCCGCATGTATTGAACTTCGGCAAAGGTGGCCATGGCCCAGAGCTGAAAGTCGGAATGGCGTTAGCAATCGAACCGATGATTACCCGCGGCACCCACAAGACCAAGGTGTTGGCCGACGAGTGGACCGTGGTCTCACAAGACGGTTCGAACGGCAGCCATTGGGAGAACACCTACGTTATCTGCCCGGACGGCAAGCCTTTTGTTACAACAGAAATTGATGGCGGCAAGGCGCGATTAGGTGCGCTAGGTGTGGAGATTTCGAACTTACTCAGTTAGTTCTAACGCGTTCCGCTTCTTGGGACAACGCGAATCGCGGTTGGGTTTAAGTTCACCGTTGAATAACCACTCGCAGTCGGATCGTAGGTCGCAGTGATTGATACTGAGTTGTGCTGTGACGGCTTCCATGAACAAACGTAAGGTGAGCTAGAGACCAATA
>CAIUHB010000052.1 GCA_903898855.1 uncultured Actinomycetes bacterium
ATAGTTAATTGCACATCACTCTTTGGCAAAACCCATTTACCTGACTTAGTAATGCCGATAAGAAGAGGTTCGAACTTCTCACGATCGATGGCTGAAAGAACGCCATTTGCTGAGATACAGGAAATTTCGTGTTCGCTGCTCTGCCCACCAGCTATGACGGCAACTCGAATTTTCGCCATTTACGAAAACATTTCGGCGCGCAGGCTGACGGTCATGAGTCGATTCATGGCATCGGAAGGAGTGCAGGTTCCCGAAATAACATCGGAGACAACTTCGATAATTGGCACCTCAACGCCAACCCGGTGTGCGAGCTCGAGGATTGCGCGCGAGGAAGCAACTCCCTCAACGGTCTTAGCCACTTCACGTCTTGCTACTTCCATCGAGCCAGAGCGTCCAAGTACTTCACCAAATGTTCGATTGCGAGAGAGCGCTGATCCGCAACTAGCAACAAGATCTCCCATTCCGGCCAAGCCGAGGAAGGTCAAGGGATTTGCGCCATAAGCATTTCCAAATCGGGCTACTTCTGAAAGCCCACGAGTAATGAGCATTGCTTGCGTGTTCTCGCCAAGTTCAAGACCAATTGCCATACCTACTGCAATTCCAATGACGCTCTTTGCCGCGCCAGCGAGTTCGCACCCGACCAAATCATCAGATGGATAGACCCGGAAATATGGTGTGGTGAAAAGTTCGACCATCAAAGCTGAAATAGCTGGCGAAGGTGACGCGGCCGCTGCTCCAGCTGGTTGGCGAAGTGAGAGCTCTCCCGCCAAATTTGGTCCAGTAATTAATCCCAGCTGCGAACTAGAGAGACCAAGGACTTCTTCCACGACTTCGGTCATACGCAAGTGTGAGTGCGCTTCAATTCCTTTAAGCGAGGAGATGACTGGCAGATTTCTTGGGAAACTCTCTTTCCAGCTCTCCAAATTCTCTCGCAGCGATTGCGCGGGAATCGCCAAAACAATTGCCGAGCCAAAGCCAAAAGCTTCATTGATATCCGTGGTGGCACGCAATCCGTGAGGCAGCTCTACGCCTGGAATGAATTTGGTATTTCGATGGGAGGTATTGACCTCAGAAACTACTTCTGGATTTCTGCCCCAGAGCAAAACTTCATGACCGGCATCGCTAAGGACCATCGCCATCGTGGTTCCCCAAGCGCCAGCGCCAAGCACTGTCACGCGATGTGTTGTCATATGCGGTAACTATCCCAACTTCTTCTTTGCCTTGTTGAAATTTCCAGTACGCGGTAGCTCTGATTGGTGCGGGTCAAATTTTACGGCAGGTGCGGATTCTCCCCTAATCTGCTCCAAAAGACACGTAATTGCATCCATGACGTAGGCGGTGGCCTCAACTAAAGCAGCCTTGTCATCTTCCCGCCCATACCAAGGCGAAAGATCCAATGGCGGGCCGGCGACAATTGAAATTTTGGTGCGCTTCCAAAAGACCAATTTCTTGGAATAGCGCGGGAGTAAATCTTGATCACCCCACTGAGCACATGGAATGACTGGACTCTTGGTAGTGATTGCTAGGCGAGCGATACCGGTTTTGGCCACCATCGGCCATAAATTTTCATCGCGAGTCAACGTGCCCTCGGGGTAGACGCCTAAACAATGCCCTGCTGTTATTAGCGCTTTTGCATGAGAGAGAGCTTTATTAGCATCTTCACGCTCTCGAAAAACCGGAACTTGTCCAGAACCAGAGATGATCTTTCCGATAATGGGAATTCGAAATACTGACTCTTTGCCAAGAAAACGTGGAGCGCGACCGGATTTAAATAAGAAGTGTGCCCAGACGAGAGCATCGGCATAAGACAAGTGATTGCAGACCACAATTACTGGACCCGTTGGCGGAATATTTTCTTGCCCGCGCCAATCGCGTTTAGTTAAGAGATTGAGAATTGGAATTACGATCCATGAAGCGAAGCGGAAATAGTTATTTGTCCCCAATGGTTTTCCGGTGGGTGGCGCATAGACCGGAACGCTGGGGTTAGTGCTCATAGGCAGAGAATACGACGAAATAAAAAAGGGAGAGCGTTTCTGCTCTCCCTTTTTTAACGTGCAAAGAATTAGCGCTTCTTAGCTGCCTTCTTGGCTGGCTTCTTAGCTGCAGGCTTCTTAACTGCCTTCTTGACAACCTTCTTAGCTGCTGCCTTCTTAGCAGGCTTCTTTGCTGCTGCCTTCTTTGCAGG
This sequence comes from uncultured Actinomycetes bacterium, assembly GCA_903898855.1. The sequence goes on from CAIUHB010000052.1 coordinate 2,186, forward strand.
AGCTGCCTTCTTAGCAACTGGAACTACCTTTACTGGTGGCTTTGGAGCTGCCTCAAGCTTGCGTGCGCCTGAGATAACTTCCTTGAGTGCCTTTGCAGGAAGGAAACGAACCTTCTTGCTTGCCTTGATCTGAATGGTTTCGCCAGTGAATGGGTTGCGGCCCTTACGTGCTGGACGGTCAACCTTCTTGAACTTACCGAAATCATTGATCATTACATCTTCGCCCTTTGAAATGTTGCGAAAGATGTTGTAGAAAAAGATATATACAGCGCGAGCTGATTCCTTCTTGCTGTCGCCAAAGTGTGGCGCTAACAGCGCGATGAACTGGGCCTTGTTCATTAAATCCCCTTATTTACGCGTAAAAGTTAAGCATTTGCTTAACGTGATACGAAATCTACGCAGAGATGAGAACAAGGGGTGATATCTAACGCGGCGTGTCGAGAATTATTAAATTCTCTATAGGTGCAAAAAATGCACTTTTTATGCGTAAAAAAACTCTAAATAATAGATTGAGAGTTTCAGGGAGTGGCGAAAAGAACTGTAAACAAATCACTTTTAACCCACTTTCCAATACTCTCCAACAATGAAACCAACTCTTGTACTTGTTCACGGCGCCTGGCATAACGCAGCTGGCTTTGATGAATTGCGCGCAGAACTGCAAAAAGTGGGCATTTCTAGCGTCGCGGTATCGCTTAAGAGCGCTGGCGATGGCGGAGATATGTATGGCGACGCTGCAATTGTTCGAGCCGCCGTTGATGAAATTGAGGGCGATGTATTTGTTTTAGGGCACTCCTATGGCGGCCTAGCGATAACCCAAGGGCTTGCCGGAGTTTCCAAGGTGCGCGGTTTGGTCTATCTCACTGCTTTCATGCTCGATGCCGGCGAGACGCTTTATGCCGCCTGCGGAAGCGTGGATCCTGAGTGGTGGCGCCGAAACTCAGAGAACACACTCTTAACAACCGAGAATCCGGCTGCAGTCTTTTATAACACCTGTACGCCGGAGGTCGCAGCTTCTGCCGTATCACAACTTCGCACTCAGAGCATTACCTCCTTCGAGCAGCCAATAACCTCGGTGGCATGGAAATCAATTGATTCCACCTACATCATCTGCGAAGAAGACCAAGCGATTCCACTCTTCGCACAAGAGGCCATGAGTCAGCGCGCCATGAAGGTAGTTCGCATTGATAGCGATCACTCGCCATTTTTGAGCAAGCCCAGTGAGCTCGCCCAACTTCTCGCCGAGATTATGAAGTAGTTAGGCCTTAACTGGAAGAGTCTTTGGCTTATATGTGGGGCGCTTGGATTCATATGCACTTACCTCATCAATTTTCTGCAAGGTGAGTCCGATATCGTCTAAGCCCTCCATTAGGCGCCAGCGAACGTAATCATCGAGTTGGAAATCTACTGATTTTCCAGCATAAGAAATCTTCTTCTGCTCAAGGTCAACTGTGATTGCCGCCTTTGGATCAGCTTCGATGGCGCTCCAAATTGCCTCAACCTCTTCGGTGGGAAGAACCACTGTGAGCAGTCCTGCCTTCTGAGAGTTGCCGCGGAAGATATCGGCAAAGCGGCTAGAGATAATGACTTTGAAGCCGTAATTTTGAAGTGCCCAAACCGCGTGTTCGCGAGATGAACCAGTTCCGAAATCTTGGCCAGCCACCAAAATTGTGGCACCGGCATACTCAGGCTTATTGAGGACGAACTCAGGATCATTTCGCCAAGCAGCGAAGAGGCCATCTTCAAAGCCGCTCTTGGTGACGCGCTTGAGATAGACCGCCGGAATGATTTGGTCAGTATCGACATTGCTGCGGCGTAGTGGGATTGCAGTACCTGTGTGTGAAATGAATTTATCCATGGTGTTCGCCTTCCTTACAAATCTGCCGGTGATGAGAGAGTTCCACGAATTGCAGTTGCTGCGGCAACTAGTGGACTTACCAGGTGAGTGCGGCCGCCTTTTCCTTGGCGCCCTTCAAAGTTTCGGTTCGAGGTAGAGGCAGAGCGTTCACCAACTGCGAGTTGGTCAGGGTTCATGCCTAGGCACATCGAGCATCCCGCGTTGCGCCACTCGGCGCCAGCTTCAATAAAGACTTTATCTAACCCTTCTTCATGCGCCTGTACGCGCACGCGATCTGAGCCAGGAACGACGAGCATGCGAGTTCCAGAGGCAACCTTCTTGCCTTTAAGAACTTCGGCAGCAGCGCGCAGGTCTTCAATTCGGCCGTTGGTGCAAGAGCCAAGAAAGACGGTATCTACCTTGATTGACTTAAGCGGAGTGCCAGCAGTTAAGCCCATGTACTCCAAAGCTCGCTCGGCTGCGCCGCGCTCTTCGGCATCCTTGATCTCAGCTGGATTAGGGACATTTGCACTGAGTGGCAAGCCTTGTGCTGGGTTAGTTCCCCAAGTAACAAATGGCTCAAGTTCATCGGCGCTGATATTTACTTCAACATCGAATTGCGCATCGGCATCTGTTGTGAGTGTGTGCCAGTATGCAAGGGCGGCATCCCAATCAGCGCCTTCTGGTGCATGTGGCTTTCCTTTGACATAGGCAAATGTGGTCTCATCAGGAGCAATCAAACCTGCGCGAGCTCCGGCTTCGATCGACATGTTGCAAACGGTCATACGAGCTTCCATGGAAAGGGCGCGAATTGCCGAGCCACGATATTCCAAGACATAGCCCTGTCCCCCGCCAGTGCCGATTTTGGCAATTACCGCGAGAATGATGTCCTTGCTAGTTACTCCAGGCTTGAGCTTTCCTTCAACATTGATCGCCATGGTCTTCGGGCGAACAAGTGGAAGTGTCTGTGTTGCAAGTACGTGCTCAACTTCCGATGTACCAATTCCAAAAGCGAGTGCGCCAAATGCGCCATGTGTCGATGTATGTGAATCGCCGCAGACAATAGTCATGCCGGGTTGGGTAATTCCGAGTTGTGGTCCAACGACGTGAACGATGCCTTGTTCCTTGTCGCCCAAAGAGTGGATACGAACGCCAAAGTCAGCGCAGTTTTTACGCAAGGTATCTACTTGCAGCTTAGAGACTGGATCTGCAATCGGCTTGAGAATATCGAGGGTTGGAACGTTGTGGTCTTCGGTTGCAATTGTTAAATCTGGGCGGCGCACTGTGCGACCGGCAAGGCGCAATCCATCAAATGCTTGTGGGCTCGTCACTTCATGAATGAGATGGAGATCAATGTAAATCAGATCCGGCTCTCCAGCTGCGCTGCGCACAACATGATCTGCCCAAATCTTCTCCGCTAACGTCTTACCCATAGTGAAGCCTTTCCCTAAAACTCTGTCAGGAATTTGCATTTCAAATAGTGAGATGCCAATATTAGAGTGTGGACAAGAAGAATAGCGGAGTTGGCGTACTAGATAAAGCCGTGCGCATTTTGGCGACCTTAGAGTCAGGACCGCACTCCCTCACCGAACTCGTTGCTGCAACCGGCATAGCTCGCCCCACGGCTCATCGCCTGGCCGTCGCACTTGAATTCCATCGCCTCGTTGCGCGAGATTTTTCTGGCCGCTTTGTTCTGGGCGCGCGCGAAGGAGAGTTAGCCGCTGCCGCTGGCGAAGATCGTTTATTGGCTGTCGCCGCCCCTGCTCTCTCGGCGCTTCGCGATGCCACTGGCGAGAGCGCGCAGCTTTATCGCCGACAGGGCGATCAACGCATCTGCGTCGCGACCGCCGAAAGACTTTCTGGTCTACGCGATTCCGTTCCAGTGGGTACAGTTCTCACAATGCAGGCTGGATCAGCTGCACAAGTTTTGATGGCGTGGGATGAACCCGAAAAATTACATCGCGGCTTAGTCAATGCCAAATTTAGCGCAGCTACCCTCTCCGCAGTTCGTCGCCGTGGCTGGGCGCAATCCGTTGGTGAACGCGAAGTTGGCGTGGTCTCGGTCTCGGCACCAGTGCGCGGACCAAATAACAAAGTGATTGCCGCAGTAAGTATTTCTGGACCGCTCGAGCGCTTAGGTCGTCAGCCAGGCCGATTGCATGCCGCAGCGCTAGTAGCCACTGCAGCGCGATTAACTGAACATATCTCTAAAAAGTAAAACTGGTAGCCCCGAAGGGATTCGAACCCTCGTAGCTGGCTTGAGAAGCCAGAGTCCTAGGCCGCTAGACGACGGGGCCATGATTTCCTAGAACAACGCTATTAAGTTGTGAAAGCAGTACTGCGCTGGGGTACCAGGACTCGAACCTAGACAAGCTGAACCAGAATCAGCTGGGCTGCCAATTACCCCATACCCCAATATTTCTTGAAGGGCTAAGAATACCCTGAAAAATAGAGCGAAATTAACCTTACTTAATCGAGGCCTTTATACGGGCCAGGCAGCGCTCGGCCCCCAAGAGCTCCATCGATTCAAAGAGTGGTGGGGAGATATGGCTGCCGGTCACGGCAATCCGAACTGCGCCGAAGGCGATTCGAGGCTTAAGGGCCATCTCTTCAATTAATGCCGCACGTAGCGCGGCCTCGATACTCTCGTGGTTCCATGAGGTGATGGGAGCCAGTACTTCCAAACTCTTGGCCAAGATAGCTTGGGATTGCTCATCAACGATCTTGGCCTGTGAATCGGCTTCGACTTCAAAGTTAACGGCAAAGAGGAAGCGCAACATTGGAGTTACTTCGGCCAGCGTTGCGATGCGCTCGTGAATGATGGGCAGCGCAGTTTTGACCACTGCAATTTCGGAATCGGTTCCGGAGATGACTCCATCTCGAATGAGAAATGGCAGGCTGCGATTGAGTAGCTCTTCTAGTGAAAGCTCGCGAATCTTGTCGCCATTGATCGCTTCCAACTTCTTCATATCAAAGCGAGCTGGCGAGGAGTGAACGCGTTCCACGGTAAAGAGTTCAGTGAGCTCCTTCATCGAAACGTTTTCGCGATCTTCACCGGGCGACCATCCCAAGAGAGCTAGGTAGTTGCAGATAGCTTCTGAGAGAAAACCGCGTTCGCGATACCAGGCGATGGAGACTTCGCCATTGCGCTTGGAGAGCTTTGCATTGTCTTGGCCCATCACAAAGGGAAGGTGGGCAAATGTTGGGTACTCATCTGGGTTAACGCCCATTGCTTGATAGACGCGAATTTGGCGAGGCGTGGAAGATAACAAATCTTCACCGCGAAGCACGTGCGTCACCTTCATCATGACATCATCGACGGCTACTGCCAAGGTATAGAGCGGTGAGCCATCCCCGCGCACGAGAACGAAATCGGGAACAAAGTTGTGGTCGAAAGTAACTTCGCCGCGAATTGAATCGGTAAATGTGGTTGAACCGTCAGGCATGCGCATACGCAAAACTGGTTTGCGCCCTTCACCCTGATACCTTGCTAAATCTTCAGCTGAGATGGTGCGGCATTTTCCATCGTAGCCAGGAGCCACATTGGCTGCACGCTGTGCTGCTCGCCGCGCCTCCAACTCCTCAGATGAGCAGTAACAATGGTAAGCATCGCCACTTGCAAGAAACTTAGCGGCCCACTCGGCGTAAATATCTAAGCGCTGGCTCTGTAAATATGGACCGTAGGGTCCCCCAACTTCTGGACCCTCATCCCAATCAAGGCCGAGCCACTTAAGAGTTTCGATAGCTGCCTGAATATATTCATCGGTAACTCGATCAGTATCAGTATCTTCGATACGAAAAATAAATTGCCCGCCAGTGTGACGTGCATAGGCCCAATCGAAGAGCGCAGTGCGAATATTTCCGACGTGGAGATCGCCAGTTGGTGATGGGGCGAATCGAACGCGGACTGGGCGGGAGGTATTAGTTGGCACGAGGCGATATCTTATTCGAAAGTGAGCCTAAGCCATCGATGGTAATTGTGACCTCGTCGCCAGCAGCCATAGGACCAATTCCGGAGGGCGTACCGGTCAAGATGACATCTCCGGGAAGCAAAGTCATGACGGAGGAGATAAATTCAATAATCTCTGGAATCTTAAAGATCATGGAGGTAATTGGCTCGGATTGCTTAACCTGGCCATTTAGCGTTGTCACGATTTTTTGATCTCCAGGGGTGAAATCTGTTTCGATCCATGGCCCCAGTGGGCAGAAAGTATCAAATCCCTTGGCGCGGCTCCACTGACCATCACGCGTCTGCAGGTCGCGCGCCGTGACATCGTTTGCGATGGTGTAGCCATAGATAACATCCCCCACTTTTTCACGGGGAACTTCCTTGCAGATGCGGCTAATAACTATTGCTAACTCGCCTTCAAAATCCACTCGCTCACTCATCTTCGGCCATTGAATTGTTTCGTGAGGTCCGATAACGGTGGTGTTTGCTTTGAGAAAAATAATTGGTTCTTTAGGGACTTCCGAATTCATTTCCGCTGCATGGTCGGCATAGTTCTTGCCAACGCAGACCACTTTGCTTCGAGGAATGATTGGCGCAAGCAGGCGAACATCCGCCAGGGCGATTTTGGTCTCGGTGGGAACAATTCCGCTAAAGAGTGGGTCACCTTTGAGAACCAGAATCTGATCTTGATCGTTGAGCACACCAAAATGCGGGTCAGTGCCAATTCCAGCTTTTTCATTGGGGGCAAAACGAACTAGGCGCATGGCTCAATAGTACGCCAGGCTAAAGGTGCTTTACCTCGTGCGCTTCATCCACAGCCGCTTCCACTCGAGTCACCAAGATGGTGGCGATACGGTGCCTGCGACCAGCAGGTCTTTCCGCGGTTAGTTTCCAACCTTGAACGGTAATTGTGCTTCCTGGAATAGGTACTCGTCCGAGTTCCTTGGCAAGAAGCCCACCAACGCTATCGACATCTTCCCGAGATTGTGGGGTCAATTCTGTCTTAAATGATTCTTCGAAATCTTCCACGTGCAAGCGCGCTGATATCCGAGCAGAATTCTCATCGAGCCATTCCACTTCTAGCTGGTCATCATCATATTCATCGGCAATTTCGCCAACAATCTCTTCTAAAATATCTTCGATAGTTATAAGTCCAGCAGTTCCACCATATTCATCGATGACTATTGCCATATGAATCTGATCTCGCTGCATCTCGCGAAGTAATTCAATCGCCTCTTTCGACTCTGGCACAAAGGTAGCTTTTCGCAGATGCTGCTCGACCTTCTCACTCTGCTCTGATTCATGGCGCTCATGCACGCGACGGGCGAGGTCCTTTACATAGGCAATGCCGATGACATTATCGAGATTCTCTTCAATGACCGGGATTCGAGTAAAGCCAGATCGCAACGCTAACGAAAGCCCTTGTCGCAGGGTCTTATTGCCCTCCATCCAGACCATATCCGTTCGGGGAACCATCAACTCCCGAACTAAAGTTCCGCCGAGATCAATAACGGAGTGAATCATCGAGCGTTCCGACTCTTCTACTAAACCGCGCTCACTTGCTTCATCAACGAGTTCGTGCAGCTCTTGATCCTTATCAGCGGTCGTTTGCGGAAAGAATCGATCTCCCAAGAAGGCACGGAGCAGATCTTTAATCTTTGAATCACTCATAGCGAAGCCCGCCACTCTGCCAGCGTTTGATCTTGAAGTGAGAACATTGCCTTCTCTTCATCTGGTTCGGCATGGTCGTAACCCAATAGATGTAGGCAGCCGTGAACGGTGAGAAGTTCTAGCTCCTCTTTTAATGAATGGCTAATGGCGTTCTTTGCTGCATATGCAGGGCAGAGAACGATGTCGCCAACAATTCCCGGGCCGTCGGCGGAGGAGAATGGCTTGAGCTCATCCATAGGAAAAGAGAGCACATCAGTAGGACCAGGTAAATCCATCCACTGCACGTGCAGTGCGCTCATCTCTTCTTCATCCACGATGGTGATCTCTAAATCAGATTCAGGATGTATTCCCATTTTGCTCAGAGTAAAGGCAGCGACCGACTCCAGCGCAGCCTCGTCAAAACTCTCGGCTAAGGTATTAATGATTTCTATTCCCATAGGGCGGACTTGCAGAGCAAGTCTTAGCGATCACCACTTCCAGAGCGAATTGCGCGGGCTGGCGGAGTCTTGGCATCATCAAAACGGCTGTAAGCGTTGACAATTTCACCGACCAGGCGATTACGTACGACATCTTCTGCAGTGAGCGGAATAAAGGCGATATCTTCCACATCGCCCAAAATGTCATGAACAATTCGAAGTCCAGATTGGGTTCCAGATGGCAGATCAACCTGAGTTACATCGCCAGTGATCACCATCTTGGAGCCAAAGCCCAAACGAGTGAGGAACATTTTCATTTGTTCGGCAGAGGTATTTTGCGCCTCATCCAGGATCACGAATGCATCATTTAAAGTCCGCCCGCGCATATAGGCAAGTGGCGCGATTTCAATGATTCCTGATTGCATCAATCGTGGGATGGAATCTTGATCAATCATGTCGTGCAGGGCATCAAAAAGCGGACGCAGATAGGGATCAATCTTCTCTTGCAAAGTACCTGGCAGAAAGCCCAGTCGCTCCCCTGCTTCCACTGCTGGTCTGGTCAAAATAATTCGATTAACTTCCTTGGCCTGTAGCGCGGCAATCGCTTTTGCCATAGCAAGATATGTCTTACCTGTTCCGGCAGGTCCTATGCCAAAGGTAATAGTGTGCTCATCAATTGCCTCGACATAGCGCTTCTGATTGGAAGTCTTTGGTCGTATAGTCTTGCCACGATTGCTTAAAATATTGAGTGAGAGCACATCTGCCGGATGTTCGGCTGGATCGTGCTTAACCATCGCAATCGAGCGAAGCACAGCATCCTCACTAAGAATCTGTCCACCGCGCAACAAAATTAAGAGCTCCTGAAGCAAGGAGTGAAATTGGTGTACCTGATCAAGATCGCCTTGCGCAAAGACTTCATTACCTCGAACGGTGATTGTGATTTCTAGAAAGGTGCTTTCAAAGATTCGTAGATATGAATCCCCAGGTCCTACGAGTGCGACCATAGGTATGGCGACTGGGACGGTTAAGAGAGCGGCTTCCATTACTGACATCCTACTTTTAACCAGGTGGCCATGCGAATGGGCGTCCTCCAAGGAGATGCAAATGGGCGTGAAAGACGCTCTGGCCAGCTGCGGCGCCAGTATTAAATACGGTGCGATAGCCATCAAGCTTGGCCTCACTGGCAAGGCGAGCGGCCACTTCAAATAGTTCTGCCAAAACTGATTGCTGTGAGTTGGCTAGTTCGGCGGCGTTCTCGTGGTGATCGACTGGAATCAGAAGCAAGTGAGTCGGCGCCTGAGGGTTGATATCTTTGATAACAAAAACGGAGTCACTCTTAAAAACAAAGGGAACTTCAATCTCGCCATGCGCCATCTTGCAAAATAGGCAATCGCTCATAGCTACCAATTTACCAACGACCTAAGAGCGAATTGACGGAGGCCAAAGCCGCGATTCCTGCGTGAGCACTGCGCAGAACTGGTGTGCCTAGCTTGACCACGCTGGTTGTTTTAGCCAAGAGCTCAAGTTCTTCATCGCTTATTCCACCCTCTGGGCCGATCACGATGAAAATCTCTGGATACTGGGTCCAACTCTTATCAACGAGCGAAGAAATCGGTGTCGCTGCTGATTCATGCAGCACGATGGTTTTGCCCGAGAGTGCGGCGATATCCGAGCCTTTCAGTGCTTCTTCAACTTTAGGAATGGTGAATCTTCGAGATTGCTGGGATGCAGTAATCGCACCTTGCTGCCACTTCTCGCGAGAATCTTCCTGCCATTTTGCAATCGAACGCGCAGATTGCCACGGAATGATTCGATCAACGCCGGCTTCAACAAGTAACTCAATAGCCTCTTTAACGCGATCTGATTTAGGAAGGGCTTGTACGACTGTCAAAATCGGTGACGGTTGGGGTTCACTTACGCGTTCAATTACCTCGCACTTAAACGATTTCTTCGCCGCCTCGGCAATTACGCCACGTATCCAAGCGCCACAGCCATCTGAGAGAAAGATTTCATCACCATTGGTAAGTCTGGTGACTGTAATGGCGTGGTGCGCCACATCGCCAGTGACCTCGATGGAATCTGCCCCGGTTAAGGTCGGAAGGTAGAAAAGTGGAAGCATTAACGATTAAAAGCTTCGCGCAAGCGACCAAAGAAGGAGGTCTCCGAATGCTTCTCGCCATTTTTGTGAATGCGGACATCGGCCGAGCTTTCCCCTCGAAGGCGCGCTAATTCTGCGATTAGCTCCTCTTGCTTGCGATCAAGCTTTGTAGGGGTGAGAACTTCGATATGAACGTGGAGATCGCCGCGTCCGCCGGAACGAAGCTTGGTCATGCCTAAATTCTTAAGGGTAACAACCGAACCAGAACCTATCCCGGCTTTGAATTCCACATCCTTCTCGCCATCCAAAGTGTGGATTGTAAAACTTCCACCTAAAGCAGCAGAACTCATGGGAATCGAGACAAAGAGATGAAGTTCATTTCCATCCCGAATTAAC
>CAIUHB010000053.1 GCA_903898855.1 uncultured Actinomycetes bacterium
AGCATCGCTGAAGGGATTTTTGTACTCGAACTTCAAGAGCCAACCGACCTATCAGCGCTACTTGAATGGAATGACTTTGCTGTTGATGGAACGAAGGATGGGCATCTCGGTCTTGGTTTTGATGTGGTACTCGATGCACTTCGCTATTCACCAGTTGAGAGCGAAGAGTCGGCTCTGCTGGTAACTCGAAATAAACTTACTGTGCCTGGCTCTATATTTACTGGCGCCGCCAATCCATATTTCCGCGCTGATTACATAAGTTCGCAGAGCGGAAGCATCGAATCTGGATTTGGAATCTTCTTAGCACTTGCTGGCTCCGGGCGAGCAACCTTTGAAAGCGCTGAGAGTTTGGAGATTGCAAAAGGCGATGCACTTTTGGTGCCGGCACAGGCGGGAAGTTGGAGCGTTTCGGGTGTTGAAGGAGTTCTCGCTCGTCCACCACATCCGAGTTTCGTTGGGCTGGCTCTATAAAACTCAACTACAATTAGATACTTAAGCCCCTACGTAAGGATTCATACATGAAGAAGATTGTTATCTCCGCAGCTATTGCAGCCGCACTCATCGCTGGAACAACCGCTCCAAGCTTTGCTGCTGCAAAGAAGATCGGAACCGCTAAGACCGCTGGCGCCGAAGGCACAGCAACACATGAGATGTCAGAGTCATCAGCTACTCAGTCTGAAGAAGGCTCTGCCCCAGCAAAGAAATTGACCGTTAAGAAGGCAGCAACAACAAAGAAGAAGAGCGCTAAGAAGTAATTGCTTTAGGCAAATAGCCGCAATCCTCTCTAGGATTGCGGCTATGTCCTTTTTAGAGAGTTATCGCCAGCGCCTTGAGCTCAACGGCGCTAACTTCATTGGCGAAGGCGAACGTCGCGGAACACCCCGCTCGCTCTTCTGGCCTTGGGCAGCAGGCAACGTCTCACTCCTTGCTCTCAGCTACGGCTCATTCTTCTTAGGTTTTGGAATCTCCTTCTGGCAGGCGACCTGGGCGGCGATTATCGGAGTCGTTGCCTCCTTCTTGCTTGTTGGAGTCTCTTCACTCGCCGGCAAGCGCGCAAATGCACCGACTATGACTTTATCTCGCGCCGCTTTTGGAGTTAAGGGAAATCTCATTCCTGGACTTCTCTCATACTTAGTCTTTGTTGGTTGGGAGACTGTTCTAGTTTCACTTGCCACACTTGCAACCGGCACGGTCTTTACTCGACTAGGTCATATCGATCCAAATATCTCCAAAGTTATTGGATTTCTCATTGCAGCTGGGCTCACCATCTTCGGCGGAGTTCTTGGCTTTCAAGTAATTATGAAGATCCAAAAGTGGCTAACTATCGCAACCCTGGTTCTCTCGGTTGGTTACATGGGATTGACGCTCAAGAAGATTCACTGGCATGCAGTAGCTTCAATTCACGGTGGAAATTCCCAGGCCTTCATTGGCGCGCTGATATTTGGTGTTACGGGAATTGGATTGGGCTGGGTCAACTCAGCTGCTGATTACTCGCGATACTTACCTCGCCATGCCTCATCTAAAGGTGTTGTTGGGTGGACCGTTTTTGGCTCATCAATTGTCCCCATCATTATGGTTATCTTCGGCGCCTTACTTGCCGGAAGCAGCAAGGATTTAAGCGCAGCAATAGCTAGTGATCCAGTAGGTGCTTTAACCACTCTTCTGCCCACCTGGTATTTAATTCCATTTGCCATCGTTGCAGTTCTCGGGCTAATCGGCGGTGCGATTCTCGACTTATATTCATCCGGAATTACTTTGGTCTCGATCGGTTTACCGGTACGTAGGCATCAAGCCGCCATGCTCGATGGACTGATTATGACAATCGGAACTATCTACTTTGTCTGGATCGCCTCCAACTTCTTTACCCCGCTACAGGGTTTCCTGATCACCCTCGGAGTTCCAGTCGCCACCTGGTCTGCAATATTTGTGGCAGATGTAATTCTGAGAAAGCGGGATTATGCCGAGGCCGATTTATTTGATTCGCAAGGTCGCTATGGCAGTTGGAATCTTTCTTCTACCCTGATTTTGATAGTGGGATCCATCGTTGGCTTTGGTTTTGTTACCAACCAATTAGCTTCCTGGCTAACTTGGCAAGGATATTTTCTGGGAGTAC
>CAIUHB010000054.1 GCA_903898855.1 uncultured Actinomycetes bacterium
AGTGATCCATGAGTGGCAGTTGTACCCGAGACAAATATTCGCTCGCCAACTCTAAATGCACGTGAATAACCGGCCAGCGTCTCCCAGGTAGTACCTGAATCAATATAGCTGCGATTGCCTTTTTGAGTAACTTGATAGACCGCTGGAAAATCCTCGAGATGATGACTTAGATCGCCAGAAGCGGTGAGATAAGGAGGTTTGCGATACTCATCTCCGCAATCTCCTGGAATGGGATCAAGTGTGGCGATGGCGTTAGTGATGCGCATTATTTGCGAGCCAGAGAGTTCAAAGGAGAAGAGCGCAGCGGCATCTTCAATATGTGCATTTTCACCGAGGCGAGCACCAATAATGACACTGCCTACAGCTTTGCGGGTGAGCTGGTACTTGCTCGCGATGGTGGAGATGGAACGTCCAGTTTCTTGCGCAACTGCGTTTACTTCAGTGAGAACGTGCTGGAATTTGTCCCAGCCGCCAGCGGTATCAATAAAGCGCTTATATTTCATCAGTGACCAGTTAGAGAGTTGGGCGCCAGTTGGTTCGGCCTGGCCGAGCCATTTATTGGAGATAAATCCGCCGCAGAGAGTTCCGTAAGCGAGAATTTTTATTCCGGCTTGCTCGCAATAATCAGCCATCTCGCCAGAACCACGTCTATCGACAAGTGAATAAGAGATTTGGTTGGAGACGATATTTACACCGACAGATTTAGCGATACGAAGATGAGCGGTATCGAAGTTGGTGGTTCCAATTGCACCGATGAGGCCTTCTTCTTGGATCTCCTGCAGATAGAGCAAGGTATCTAGCCAAAATGGATTAGTGAAACTCCAAGCATGGTACTGAAGTAGATCAACCCGATTAGTTTGTAGGCGATTTAAACGTTCTTCAACTGACGCTCTTACCTCCTCCCGAGTCACTGGACCTGGCTTGGGAACCCACTTAGTAAGCATGTGGGTATCGCGACCAAGTGGAGAGTTCTTTTGAAAATGGCCAGCGATAATCTCGGCAGAACCATAGTGATCGGCCATATCAAAGGTATTTAAACCTGCGATGACATATGGCTCCATGAATTTAGAGGTAGCAGCTGGATCTAAAGTCTTGCCATCTTTCTCCATGTCAGCGATCTGCCACAGGCCCGTAATTGCACGGGAGATTTCTAGACCTTTATTTAACTTAACTCGCTCTACTTTTGCCATTATATTAGCGGCGCAAGAATGACTTGTGCTTTGCGAATGCGGCAACGACCTTCTCAACATCCTCACGGTTGTTGTAGAAGTGCGGTGAGATTCGAATATTGCCATCGCGGGATGAGGTAACAACCTTCTCAGCTTCGAGCGCAGCTACGTGAGCATGCTCATCAGTCGAGGCGACTGCGAGCATCGCTGCATGGTTAGCGCGGCTAGCAGGAGTTACGACGACTCCACCTATTGATTCAATACCAGCGCGAATCTCTTCATGAAGTGGTGTTACGTAGTTATAGATATTGTGAATTCCTACTTCAAGCAATAGCTCAAGTCCGGCAGCTGCAGGATAGAGCGAAGGAAT
>CAIUHB010000055.1 GCA_903898855.1 uncultured Actinomycetes bacterium
GGCTATGGCTACTTAATGACTACCTGCATAAATGTTCGTTGGGGAATTGTCTTCAATAACGAAACTGACCAGTCGAGTTGCGATGTTGGCGTCGGACTGGGTTTGGGCGGCGGCCTCACGGGAAATATAAATACCTCGAACTACAACGGAATTGTTGCGGCATATAACGTCTCACTTTCTAGTCCCTCCTATGGAACTTTAGGTTCGATGGCATTTCAATTGTGGGGACGAAATCCTGATCCATCTTTCGGCACTCCTCAGTCACTCGTCACAAGCAGCCCGACGGCGGGTCAGGCCAATTTGTCGTGGAGCCCACCTTCGTCAGGCTCAGTGAGCGAATACATAGTCGAATACAAAAAGAGCACCGATGTTGATTGGTCTGCTGCTCATACATTGCGAATCACTACTCCGACTTCAAGCCCGTCGGCAGTGATTTCTGGGCTAGATCAAAACAGTGTGTACAACTTTAAGATTTGGGCGCGAGGAAGCGCCAACTCCAGCGCTTCGCCGCTGACGGGAAACGTCACAACAGCAAGTGGAGTTCTCTCTAACGTAACTCTTAATACCTCAACTCCGGTTTACCGTTCTCCATCAACTTTGACTGCAAACGTAAGTGCAGTAGGAAAGGCAACTTTTTATGCCCAAGGGAAAGTAATTCCAGGGTGCAAAAATGTTCTTACCTCTTCTACTGTTGCCACTTGTACTTGGACTCCTTCTTTTCATACTCAAGTAACGCTCTCTGTCACGTATTTCCCAATAGCGGTGCCTTCGCAAATTTCGAACAGCCAGATGGTTATCACGGTTTCCCCGAGGGCTATCGGTAGTAAAAAGCGATAGCTAGATGTTCGACAAGCTTGGGGGTTAAAGTAGGGGAATGAGGAGAGCGCGAATAGGGGTTGCTGCCAGCATGGCGCTTGCCCTTCTTCTTCCGGCACCGCAAGCTCACGCAGCAAATGCGAACGTAACCCTTCCCTCATCTTTTTCCATAGCCCCGAATACTGCTGATCAAAACCTTAATCTCGGCAACTCGGTAATCTCCAATCTATCCGGAACAATCGTCGTCGCGATTAAATTAAAAAATGCCATGTATGGCGAGTTCCTTAAGCAACCTACGACTACAGGCCTAACAATCACGGACGCATATGGCGGCAGTGTCACATCTGGATTTTATGAGCTCATCGAGACCGGTACTGTCACAAATATAAACACCGCACTCGCTTCGATGACTATCACCACCCCATCAAACGTTGGCACACCTGCGCTCTGGATTACGGCAGGCACTTATGACGGGGCTTGGAAATATTTCACCAATGCTCATCATTTTTATTGGGTTGGTGCTACGGCTGAAAGTTACGACAACGCAAATATCGAGGCGAAAAGCAAGAGCTATCTAGGATTTACTGGGTATTTATCAACTGTTACATCGGTGGCCGAAAATACTTTTGTCGATGGGCTGAGCGCCAACTCCATGTGGCTTGGTGGAACTGATGGAACCGTTGTTGCCAATACCTGGAAATGGGATTCCAACGGTGGCTCTCCGGAAGCTGGAACTATTTTTTATGATGCCAACGCTACGTACGCTGGATACTCCAACTGGAACTCGGGCGAACCGAACGGTGGCACAACTGAGAACTGGCTGCAGATGAGCACAACCGGTGTTTGGAATGATTTGAATAATGGTGGAAGTCTTTTGCTTCCAGCAGTAGAAGTAGGTGATTCCGGGGGAGATATATTCGGCATATCGGCCGGTACAAATGTCACGACAATGCCCATCGTGGCAAGTTCAGGCCCGTCCATTATTTATGGCCTCAATGGGCAAAGTTATTTTTCAAATGGAACAACTGCACCTTTGTTAACTCAGCCAATGCAACAATGCGGCACTACGGTTTACATCCAGCCTCAAGTAAATTTCAATTACGGATCCGGAGGCAACAATGGTCCATATGCCTCTAACACCGCTTCAGGGGCTCCGAGTTATACCGGCGACACTTGCTATTTGGATAACAACTGGATTACTAGGTGGACCGGATATGTCTCAGTTCCTTCAACGGCTGTTGGCGTTAAATTCCGTACAAATAGCGATGATGGTGAATCGGTAACCGTTAATAGCTCCAGCGTGCTGAGCAATTGGATAGATGGCGCAGGCCAAAAAGATTCTGCAATTATTTCTGGCATAAACAAGAACTCTTACTATGCAATAGATGTGTGGTTCTATGAATACAGTGGATCGGCATCGATGTCACTTTCGTGGGATTTAGGTGATGGAGCTGGATTTGTTTTGATTCCATCGTGGGCTTTCACAACTACTGCTCCTTCGACGCCGTACACCAACTTCACATTGAGTACCGGCGCCAGTGCTATTTATCGAACTAACACGGTGATTACCGAGACATCTACAGTGGCAGGCAAAGTCACCTTTTCAACGCTTGGAAAGGCAATTCCAGGGTGCAAAGGGGTAATTACAACTCTCAACTCTGGTACCTACAACGCAATCTGTAACTGGAAACCATCGCTTCACCGAGATACTCAGATCGTTGCGACACTGACTCCAGCAGGTGGGCAGTACAGCTCTTCAAGCACGGCGAAGAACGTAGGCGTTATAGCCAGAACGGGTAAGCGCTAGATAATGTAGATATTAGAGCGCGTCTGCAGAAGCAGGTGCAAGCTTTGCGGTCTCATCTTGAATCTTGAGTGCAACAGCCTTGAGGCCCTCGGCATATTCCTTGCCGTGGTGGCCACAGAAAAGTAACTCTCCGCCATTGAGGAGTACTGCGCGTACATAAGCCTGAGCGCCACAACGATCACAACGATCGACGGCATTGAGCGGTGTGGCTTCGAGAATAACTTGCTCAGTCATTTCGCTCCCTTTCAGGTTAGTTACTAGCGGTAGCTAGTGCTTCGTACAGGGGAACATCAAACCATGAAAGGTTTATTCCCCGCTCGCCAAAATAGATATTTTTACGCTCGGGCGTGTTAAAAATCTCGCTATTTTCCTGCGAATATCCTGCAAAAAGCGCTGTGAAGAATTAATCACCCGTAAGTGGTCTCATTTACCGAGATTTAGGGCCTAGGCAAGATAATCTCTGCCTCCGTGGCTACAGTCAAAGCAGGAAAAGACGATAAAGAATCAACGACCGAGAATGGCTACTCCGCCAAGGATTTAGCAGTTCTCGAAGGCCTGGATGCTGTTCGCAAGCGCCCCGGTATGTATATCGGCACAACCGATTCTCGCGGCCTCATGCATTGCCTCTGGGAGATTATCGATAACTCAGTTGATGAAGCCCTTGCTGGCCATTGCAACAAAATTGAAATCAATCTCGAAGCCGATGGTTCAGTGGAAGTCCATGACAATGGTCGAGGCATTCCCGTTGATAAGGAACCAAAGACTGGCTTAACCGGCGTTGAAGTAGTTATGACCAAACTCCACGCAGGTGGAAAATTTGGCGGCGGCTCCTATGCCGCATCTGGTGGACTGCACGGCGTTGGTGCATCAGTAGTAAATGCGCTCTCATCTCGCTTGGATGTTGAAGTAGATCGCAACGGCAAGATTTATTGGATGAGCTTCCAGCGTGGAAATGCCGGAATCTTCGATGGTGATGGACCAAAGGCTGATTTCTCCGAGAGCTCTGGACTTCGCGTGATTGGCAAAGTTGCTGCGAAAGTCACCGGAACTCGAATTAAGTATTGGGCCGATAAGCAGATCTTCCTCAAAGAGGCAGAACTTGCGATTGAAGATATTCACGCCCGTGCCAGGCAGACTTCTTATTTGGTTCCAGGCCTCACTCTTATTGTTAACGATAACCGCACCAAGGCTAAGACCTCAGAGACCTTCTTCCACAAAGGCGGCATCGGAGAGTTCTGTACCTTCCTTCGCCCAGATGAACCAATCGGTGAGGTCATTCGCCTCTCTGGTTCGGGGGAGTACACCGAGACAGTTCCAGTCTTGGATGACAAAGGCCACATGATGCCTACTGAGGTGGCGCGTGAGATGGGCGTAGACATTGCAATGCAATGGGGCAATGGTTACGACACCACAATGGCATCGTTCGTAAATATTATTTCCACCCCAAAGGGCGGCGCACACGTTCAAGGATTCGAACGTTCTATCACCAAGGCATTTAATGATGCGCTTCGCGCCAACAAAGTATTGAAGAACAACGAGGGCGATGTCGTTAAAGATGACGTCCTTGAGGGTCTAACTGCTGTTGTGACAGTTCGCATGTCTGAACCACAATTTGAAGGCCAGACCAAAGAAGTACTAGGTACTGCAGCTGCCACCAAGATTGTTGCCACAGTTGTTTCCGATCAAATGAAGGAATTCTTTGCCACTACAAAGCGCATTGATAAAGCCACTGGCAAAGCGGTCATGGAGAAGGTTGCCCAAGCTTCCCGTACTCGTATTTCAGCTCGTGCTCACAAGGACCTTCAGCGCCGCAAGAATGCCCTGGAGAATTCATCGCTTCCAACCAAGCTCTCGGATTGCCGCTCCGATGACACAGCGCGTACCGAACTTTTCATCGTTGAGGGCGACTCCGCACTTGGCACCACAAAGGCGGCTCGTAACTCTGAATTCCAAGCCATCCTTCCTATCCGTGGAAAGATTCTCAACGTTCAAAAAGCATCACTTTCTCAGATGCTTGAGAACAACGAGTGCGCTTCGATTATTCAGGTAATCGGCGCTGGTTCAGGCCGCTCCTTCTCGCTCGATGATGCTCGCTATGGCCGAGTTATTCTGATGTCAGATGCTGACGTTGATGGCGCGCATATTCGCTGCCTACTGTTGACATTGCTCTATCGCTATATGAAGCCGTTGATTGAAGATGGCCGAGTATTTGCCGCTATTCCTCCTCTGCACCGAATTGATGTGGTCGGTGGAAAGCGCGGGGAAGTTCATTACACATATTCAGATGATGAGATGAAGAAGGTCACCGCAGATCTGACCAAGGCTGGAAAGCGTTGGAAAGAACCAATTCAACGGTACAAAGGTCTGGGTGAGATGGATGCTGATCAGCTCCGTGAGACCACCATGGACCCAGAGAAGCGCACCCTACGTCGCGTAACGATGAAGGATGCCGTTGCGGCAGAAGCGATCTTCGAACTCTTGATGGGCAACGAAGTAGCACCTCGTAAAGAATTTATCTCGAACGCAGAGATTGATCGCGAAAGAATCGACGCTTAATTAAGCTTAATTAAGCCAGATTAAGCAAGGCGAGTGCGGCGAGGAGTGGCGAAATTCTTGCCAACCTCAGTGAGCTCTGCAGCAACCTGCTCTTTGATGGCATCTTCTGAGGCCAACAATTTCTTGAGAGCGGCAATCGTTGCTTTAAGTTCCTTCTGCTCATTTTCAAGTTCGAGCTTGCTCATCTTGGTCAAACGACGAAGTGGCATATCCAGGATGTAAGTCGCTCGTTCGTCGTTGAGCTTGAAGGACTTAATTAATGATTCTTTCGCAATCGCGGCATCGTCAGAGGCGCGAATAATCTTGATGACCTTATCGATATCGATAATGGCTTTAAGCAGGCCATCGACGAGGGTTAAGCGAGCTTCAGCTTTGCCCTTGCGATATTCAGAGCGACGGCGAACGACCTCAATGCGGTGGTCGATGAAGACCTGCAAGAGCTCTTTGAGGCCGAGGGTAAGCGGCTTTCCATTAACAAGTGCAACAGCGTTGATGGAGAATTGGTCTTCCATCGGAGTGAGCTTGTAGAGCTTCTCGAGAATATCCTCGGGCTCGTAGCCATTTTTAATCTCAACGACAACTTTGGTGCCTTGCTGGCCATCAGAGAGATCGACGATATCTGAGATTCCCTGAATCTTCTTTGCCTTAACTAGGTCGGCAATCTTCTCAACGACCTTCTCAGGACCGATGTTGTAGGGAAATTCAGTAATGACGATACCCATCTTGCGAGAGGTGACCTTCTCAATAACTGCAGTAGCTCGAACTTTGAAAGAGCCGCGACCAGTCTCATAGGCCTCAGCGATTCCCTCGCGGGCGATAATTTCGCCGCCAGTAGGAAAGTCTGGTGCTGGAACAAATTTCATCAAGGCCTTAAGGGTTGCCTTTGGATTTTCAATCAGGTGCTTTGTGGCAGCGATAACTTCACCCAAGTTATGAGGTGGCATATTTGTGGCCATACCCACTGCGATACCGGTTGCGCCATTCACTAATAAGTTAGGGAAAGCTGCTGGAAGGACGATTGGCTCAAGGAGCTGGCCATCATAGTTCGAGCCAAAATCAACCGTGTTCTCATCAGACTCATCAACCATTGCCATTGCCGGGGTAGCAAGGCGAGATTCGGTGTAACGCATTGCAGCAGGGCCAGCATCGAGTGAACCAAAGTTTCCGTGGCCATCAATGAGCGGAAGACGCATAGAGAACGATTGCGCCATACGAACCATTGCGTCATAAATCGCGCCATCACCATGTGGGTGCAACTTACCCATCACTTCACCAACAACACGGGCGCACTTCACATGTCCCTTATCTGGGCGAAGTCCCATATCCGACATCTGGTGCAGGATGCGACGTTGTACTGGCTTTAGACCATCGCGAGCGTCGGGTAGAGCACGGGAGTAGATAACGGAATATGCGTATTCAAGGAATGACTCGGACATCTCTTGTGAGACATCGATGTCGACGATCTTTCCTGGGTTCTCACCTGGTTTTGGGAGAACGGCTTTGGGTGCTTTTGCCATGGGGGCTATCTTGGCAGTGGATGGAGCTAATCCTTGGGAGCGACAAGCGGGCGAGAGCCGATATGTGCAACACAATAGCCAGCTAGCTCTGCGCCGCGACTCAAAGCATCGATGAGTTCACCGCCCTCGCTCCAGATCTGGATGAAGCCGGCAGCAAAGGCATCGCCAGCACCGGTGGTATCCACAACTGTGGTGGGGGTGGCCGCAACTTGAATTGCCTTTTCAGATTTTCTGGATTGACCCAAGGCTCCGATAGGACCGCGCTTGATAACAACGCATTCAGCGAATTGCAAGAGATCTGCTGCGGCATCAACGGGGTTCGACATGCCAGTAAGAAAGTGCGCCTCTTCTTCATTAAGCAAGATGAGATCCATGAACGAGAGCCATTCCCGAACTTTGGCTACGCCGACTTCCAAAAGCACTCCGACGGTTGATGGATCAAAGAGGATGGGTAGCCTCTTAGATTTAGCAATATTGATAATCTCTAGAATGCCTGCACGTGATTGTGGATTGACCAGCGAATATCCAGAGAGATAGATGGCATCAAATCCATCTAACGGCGGTAAGTCAGCTGGGCTCAAGCCGGCGTTAGCACCAGAGTCAGGGAACATGGTGCGCTCGCCAAGATCGTCGACGAGAACAATTACGACACCTGTTCGGGCACCGGAAATAACGGTCTTTGAGTGCTCCACGCCGAATTGATCGAGTTCATCTATAACTGTTTTGCCGGCTGCGTCATCGCCAACGCGCGCAACTAAGAAGACCGGTGTTTTGTATGCAGCCAGCCAGCTCGCCACGTTAGCTGCAGCTCCACCACCTTGCGTCGAAATCTTTGCGCGCATCTCAACACCCGGCTGAATCTCCTTGCCGATGAGAGCAGTGACATCGAGCATGATGTCACCGATGCAGAGAATGCGAGCCATGTCTGCTTAGAGCGCTAAAGCGATTTCGGTGGCAAGTGCGGTATTGGACTTAATGATGTCGATATTTACGCGAAGGGATTCACCATTACTTGATGAATGGAAATGCTCTAACAAGAATGGCGTAACTGCTTTGCCGGTTACTTTCTTAGCCTCGGCTGCCGCTAACCCTGCCTGCAAAATCTCATCGTGGAGTTTGGGATCCATCTGCTTTTCCACGGGATTGGTCACGACAATGGCGCGATCACTTGTCTTTAGATCAAAGCGGTTCTTCCAGATTGTCGCGATATCGGCGGCGCTCTCAACTCGATGTTCGAGGGCGAAACCAGAATCGGTGAGATAGAAGCCAGGGAAGCGATTTGTTTTATAGCCGAGCACTGGGATGGAGTAAGTCTCGAGTCGCTCAAGCGTTCCGGCTACATCCAAGATTGATTTCACGCCAGCACAAACAATGATGATAGGAAGTTCGGCAAGTGCGATGAGGTCGGCCGATTCATCATAAACATGACCGCGATGGACTCCACCAAGGCCACCGGTGGCAAATACCGAAATTCCGGCAAGTGCTGCGATGTGTGAAGTGGCGGCGACCGTTGTTGCTGCCGATTGGCCAGTCATTTCAATAATTGCCAGGTCGCGGGTAGATGCCTTCACCACGTTGTCATCATTGGCAATTCGATCAAGTTGATCTGCTTCTAGCCCAACATGAATCACACCATCGATAAGGGCGATAGTGGCTGGTACTGCGCCTTTTGCGCGAACAATTTCTTCTACTTCCCGCGCAACTTCAAGATTGCGAGGACGAGGTAAACCATGGCTGATGATTGTAGATTCCAAGGCAACAATTGCGGTACCGGAGGCTTTAGCTGCTTCAACTTCTCGAGAAAATTTAATCACGGGAGAGAGATTACCTCACTGGCGGGCACGTCAATACGGCGGGATGCGGCAAGATAGCTCTATGGATATGCAGACCGACCAGTACTTTGGATTTGGTCTTGCCGAATTATCTACCTCGATTTTTGCCAGCCTCGGCGTTGCAGATGCAGTCGATCACATGAAGCTTGGTGAAAGCCCGACCGGAAGAGAATGCTTTCTACTCATTGATGGAATGGGCGTCGCTGCACTTGCGCAGTATGGCCATCTCTTTCCGATTTTTTCACAACTCAATTCATTGACCAACATCTCCACCTACTTTCCATCGACGACTGCAGTAAGTCTCTCGTCGGTGGGGACCGGAGTACTTCCTGGAGTACACGGCATGCTTGGTTACACAGTTCGCGTTCCCCGTAGCGGTGAGCCAGGGCGCTTACTGAATTCATTGAAATGGGATGAGCGGGTAGATCCATTAATGTGGCAGAAAGTTCCTACGCTCTTTGAACGTGCCACCAATTCTGGAATTAAAGTCAGCCATATTGCTGCCAAACGATATGAAGGCACCGGCTTTACCCAAGCTGCCCTTCGTGGCGCTAGTTACGTTGGTGCAAATCAGATTGATGAGATTGTTGCGCAGGCAATAAGCGCTCACTCCGCTGCGCCAAGTTATTCCTATCTCTACATCAACCACCTAGATGCAGCAGGACATGATGATGGAGTGGGTTCAGAGAAATGGCTCGAGGCGCTGAAAGTAGTGGCCGAACTAATTGATGGGCTAGTAAACCGGCTTCCTAAAGGAACTCGACTCTGGATTACTGCAGATCACGGGATGATAAACGTCGAAGAGAAGATCGTTATCGGCCAAGCGAATTCGTTGTTAGATGATGTGACTCTGATTGGTGGCGAACCGAGAGCTCGCCATATCTACCTCCGCGATGGTGCCCACGCTGATGCTGCTGCCCGTTGGCGCCAAACATTGGGAGATAAGGCTGAGATTTACCTACGGGAAGAGATCATTAAAAGAGGTTTATTTGGAAGTGAAGTGAGCCTAGATAGCCAAGAGCGCATGGGGGATTTGATCGCCATCGCGAAGGGCGGCGTGATTTTGGTCGATCCAGAACGA
>CAIUHB010000056.1 GCA_903898855.1 uncultured Actinomycetes bacterium
AATATCGCATATCCACCGGATTCGGCTATCTCCTGAGTTAATTTTTCATAGGGCTGCTGCCGTAACCTGGAAACGATCAGAGTTGAACTCTCTCGCTTGGATAAATACCCACCGCTCAATAATCGCTCTCGCACGTCACCGGGGCCTCGAACAGCAATTTCAACTGTCCAAAACTCCGAGCCTCCTTCAATTGCGGCAAAAAGTTCTAGCCGAGCTTCCTGCTCGCTCATAGAAAGGCCCCTGATCCAATTCTCAACTCCAAGGCCTCTCGCACATCCATCTCGGTGGGGCGCTCGTGGTAATTGAGGTCGGCAATACTCCAACTCACTCGCAAAACCTTATGAAAGCCGCGAGCACTCAATCGCTCACTATCTAGCTCTTGATGTAAAAGATTCATGCCTGCTCGCTCAGCGCTAAATACCTTTCGAAGGTGTGCTGCTGGGATTTGCGAATTTAATTCCCACGGCAAATTGTTAAATCGCTCTGCGGCCCGCGCCCGCGCAGCCAAAACGCGGGCCGCAACTACTTCGCTCGATTCCCCTACATCATGAGAGGACATCTCTACCCGAGTCGGCGCTTCCACAAAAAGGCGAATATCAATTCGATCTAAGAGTGGTCCGGAAATCTTCTGAAGATATCTTCGGATTTGAAGTGAGGAGCAAGTACAAGCCCTTCCCTTTCCACTGTATTTTCCACATGGGCATGGATTGGCAGCAAGTACTAAGAGAAATTGTGCCGGATAGGTCAACGTTCCTACGGCCCGTGAAATCGTAACAACCCCTGACTCCAACGGTTGTCGCAATGAATCCAATACACCTGGACCACACTCGGGAGCTTCATCGATAAAGAGCACGCCATGATTAGCACGTGAGCAGGCACCAGGTTTTATAAAGTGCGTTCCGCCGCCAATCATTGCAGTTGCGGTAGTTGAGTGGTGCGGAGCGACAAATGGCGCAACCTGACTTAATTGCTGACTTCGTTGCAGCTCGCCAGAGATAGATGCAATTGAAGCCACCTCCAGACTCTCCGCTGTCGTCAAAGCGGGCAATATTCCAGGGAGTCGTTCTGCCAGCATGGTCTTTCCGGTACCTGGAGGACCAAGGAGAAGTAGGTGATGGCCACCAACTGCCGAAATCTCAATCCCGCGCCGCGGTGCAATCTGACCAACAACATCACTGAGGTTCTTGGAACTTGCTGCTTCATCGCCGTCCACTTCAAAGCGTGGAAGCGTTGGCATAAGCCCTGAGCGAAAGAGTTCTAATAAATCAAAGATGCTTTGTGCTGGAATTAAATCGATACCAGGGATTGAAATAGCCTCGAGATAATTTTCGGAGGAGATATAGGCACGTTTAAATCCAAGTTGTTGAGCTGAGATAATTGAAGGTAACCCTCCTCGCACTCCACGAATCTGGCCATCTAATCCGAGTTCACCGAGGAAGATAGATTCGAGTGCCGACTCTTCGGGAATGACTCCTTGTGAAATCAATATTCCGATGGCTATGGGAAGGTCATAACCTGAGCCGCTCTTTGGCAACCAAGCGGGCGAGAGTGAAACGGTTACCTTTCGATTGGGCCAAGGCGCACCAGTATTTACTAGCGCCGATCGCACTCGCTCGCGCGACTCTGAGAGCGCGGCATCGGGCAGCCCCAGGAGTGAATAACTTGGTAGGCCATCGGATATATCAACTTCCACTTCTACTCTAAATCCGGCGAGACCTGTAAGGGCGATAGTACTTACGCGTGCAAGCGCCATTAAAGAATCGCCTTGCGATGATCCAAGCTATAACTCGAACCACTTCCAATAATTGCAATCGCATCAATGCGAAATTGCGCACTCCATAACTTATGGCTAATTAACCAAGCCAACGCGAGCCGTCGCAACCGTCCGGCCTTAGCATGTGTGATTGCCTCTAACGGATGACCAAAGGCCTGGTTGCGCCGTGTCTTAACTTCAACAAAGATGATTAATCCATCACGATCTTCTGCGACGATATCAATCTCACCATCAGAAATTCGCCAATTTCGATCGAGTATTCGATAGCCAGCGTCTATTAGGAATTGGGCTGCCTGATCTTCGCCTCGCGCACCGGTATCTTGTTTAGCTCCCATAGGTGAGGGAACTTAATTCACTTTATCTACCTTGCTCCTTGAGCTGCTCTGCAATATTGGAAAAAGATTTTCTGTGGAAATCTTTGACACCATATTTCGCAATCGCTGCCGTGTGAGCAGCGCTGATATATCCCTTATGTGAAGCAAGGCCGTACTCAGGGTAAATCTGATCGAGTTCGCGCATCTTTCGATCACGATAGACCTTTGCCAAAATGGAGGCTGCGCTAATGCAGAGGGCTACTTGATCACCCTTCCAGACGGCGAGATTTGGCGTTGCTAAACCAGGAATGGCATAGCCATCGGTTAAAACATATTCGGGTGTAATTTCAAGTCCGCTTACTGCTCGCCGCATACCTTCTATATTGGATTTGTGCAGACCAACAGAATCAATCTCTTCAACCGAGATTTCAATAATGGAATAGGCAAGCGCCTGCTCTTTGATTACTTCAAAGAGTGATTCTCGAACCTTCTCCGATAAGGCTTTAGAGTCTCGAACTTTTGCCAGAGCCGGAGAGGCACGATCTTTAAGGATTACTGCTGCAACAACCAACGGCCCTGCACATGGTCCTCGGCCCGCTTCATCAACGCCGGCAATTTTGGTAATTCCGGAGGCAGTAAGCGTCTCTTCGATAAAGGCCATTTAATTAGTTGGGTTAACTTTTACTTTCGATAAGTCATGACCAACGCTAAGAAACTTCATGTGATTGAGTGGCCAGACGACAAACTCGGCGCGACCTACAACGTCGCTGAGCGGCACTAGCCCCTTGTGAATATCATCGGTATGAAAACGTGAGTCGGCGCTGGCGCCACGATGGTCACCCATGACCCAGATAAAACCCTTAGGAACAGTGACGCTAAAGTTGGTATCACTAGGTTTATTGCCTGCGAAAATATAAGGCTCGTTAACCGAAACTCCATTAATCGTTAGGCGTCCTTGCTTGTCACAACAAACTACGTGATCTCCCCCAACGCCAATAGTGCGCTTGATGAGATATTGCTTTGCTGGATCGGGCAGAACTCCAACATCGACCAATCCAGTCTTGAGAACTTCGGCGATACCTTTAGAGGTATCGGCAGGCGCTGCACCTAACCAGTTCGCTGGATCGCGAAATACGACAACTTCACCACGTTTGATATCGCTAAAGAAGTTAGCGAATTTATTTACGGCAATTCGATCGCCAATTTGAAGCGTGTTCTCCATCGAGCCCGATGGAATGAAGAAGAAATGAATGAAGAAAGTTTTTACGATAACCGAAACCACTAGCGCAGCAATTACGATAATTGGGATTTCTCGAGCGAGAGAACCCTTCTTGGGAAGGCGCAAACCGGAGAAGCGCACTTATTGCTTGTGCTTAAGCTTCTGGAGTTGTTTCTTCGACTGCAACCTCGGCTGCAGCTTCAGCAACTACAGGGGTTTCAACTGCAGGTGCCTCAGCAACTGGAGTTTCGACTACTGGAGCTTCTACAACAGGAGCGGCCTTTGCCACTGGAGCATCTTCAACAATAAATTCGTTGTTAGCGCCACGACGCTCTTTAATCTTTGAAGCCTTACCGCGAAGATCGCGAAGGTAGTACAACTTTGCACGACGGACATCGCCACGGCGAACCATTTCGTACTTCTCGATAACAGGTGTGTGTACTGGGAAGGTACGTTCTACTCCGACACCGTAAGAGAGCTTGCGAATAGTAAATGTCTCGCGCACGCCAGAACCTTGTCGACGGATAACGATTCCTTGGAAGACCTGGATACGGCTCTTGTTACCTTCGATAACGCGAACGTGAATCTTGATTTCGTCTCCGGAACGGAAGTTAATAACGTCGGAGCGAAGTGAGGCAGCATCTACTGCGTCTAACACGTTCATGTGTGGGTCCTTTTCAATACGGTAACGAGCAAGAAGCCGTATCTTGCCATAGACGGGGCAGGGGTAGCCAATTGGCCCATTTGGCCCACATTTCCCGAGATTTACGCGGGAGAAATCTCGGCCACAAGCAGCTTATGCAGGGCTGGGCCAGCAGCAATTACGGTCTCCCCGGCCAAAGGATCGCCCGAAACCAGAGCCCCGGCTTCGCGGGCAATCAGGCCACCTGCAGCAAGGTCCCACTCCTTAAGGCCGGCTTCGAAATAACCATCTAGTGCGCCCATCGCCACATAACAGAGGTCAACTGCGGCTGCGCCATTGCGACGAAAATCGCGAATTCGCGGAAGCAAGCTGGCGACGATTGCGCCTTGAGCTACTCGTTCACGCACATCGTAAGAGAAGCCGGTCGCCAGAATTGCTCTATCCAACGCAACTGGATCATTGCAGGCAATTTTTGTGCCATTAAATGTTGCTCCTGCACCGAGGCTGGCGCTCCACAGGGAATTGGTCGTTGGCGAATAAACCGCCCCTGCAACAACGCCGCTGGAATCTTTAACAGCGATGCTGACATTCCATCCGGGTATGCCATAGAAATAATTAACGGTTCCATCGAGCGGATCTATGACCCAGGTAAACCCTGAGGTGCTCGGCCTGGCACTTCCCTCTTCGCCGATGATTCCATCATCTGGGCGCTTGGCCAAAATCTGCTCGACTATTAACTTCTCCGCCGCGATATCCATTTGAGTAGCAAAATCGACAGCTGAAGATTTCTGACTGATATCAAAAACTTCTGGGCGCTTGGCCAATAACGCGCCGGCGCTTTTGGCAATCTCCACAGCCATGGCTCGCAACTGCTCGAAATTTTCCATATCCGTAATCTACCCGCAGCTAGATACCGCAAAAATCACCCGCTGTATGGCACTCTTTCCCCATGAGCGAGCACGAGAGCCAGGATAAGGCCACCGACCTACGCCTGGTAGGCCGTAGTGAAGATGGCCAAAACCTCGACCTCACCGACAGCCTCGGCAATAAATATTCAATTCGCATCGGTGACACTCTTCGCGCAACTGTTAATCAACCACGTTTGAGTTCAGTTGCTCCGATTGATGATCGCCCAACTATTTCGGTTAAGGATATTCAGGCTCGACTTCGCGGCGGGGAATCTATGGATTCCATCTCGCGCACAACGGATTGGCCACTAGAAAAGATTGAGAAGTTTGCTGGCCCAATTCTCCAGGAGCGCGCCTACATCACTTCGCAAGCGTTAAAAACTCCACTCAAGCGAGAGGC
>CAIUHB010000057.1 GCA_903898855.1 uncultured Actinomycetes bacterium
CTTCGGTCGAACCAGTGAAGGAGAGATTGCGTACGCGTGGATCATGGAGAATCTTGGAGACCATCTCGCCAGTCTTGGATGGCATGATGAAGTTAACGACGCCCTTTGGAACGCCAGCGCGCTCAAGAATTTCAACGATGTAGAGAGCAGTGAGTGGAGTTTCGGTAGCAGCCTTCAAAATAACTGTGCAACCTGCGGCGAGCGCGGGACCAAGTTTGCGAGTCGCCATTGCAGCAGGGAAATTCCACGGAGTAATAAGCAGCGATACGCCAATTGGTTGGTGAGTGACGAGAATTCGCTTGTCACCAGATGGGGAATGACGGAAATCGCCAGGAGTGCGAACTGCTTCTTCGGCAAACCAGCGGAAGAATTCAGCGGCATAGGCAACTTCGCCCTTGGCATCGCTAAAGACTTTGCCATTCTCCATAGAGATCAACTTTGCAATCTCATCTGACTCGGCGGTCATGATTTCAAAAGCTTTGCGCAACATTTCAGAGCGAACTCGAGGTGAGGTCTTGGACCATGATGGGAAGGCGTTATAGGCAGCTGTTACTGCAGCTTCGCACTGCTCGGCACCTGCGGTCGCGATTTCTGCAATAACCGCACCGGTACTGGGGTTATGAACTGGCAGCGTTCCATCGCCTTTAACCCATGCGCCATCAATATAGAGCTCTGTTTTTAGTTGCATAGGTAAAGCATACGCGGGGGTAAGTGCTCAAAGCAGCCCGGGAGTTGTAATGTAAGCAACTTAGCGAAGCTTTACTAGAGAGAAGTAAGAGTGCCTAAAGCCTGGACCGATGACGCGCCGCAACCGATGGCGCTACAAGAGCATGCGCACCTAAAAGATCCCTTTCTCTATCGCTTAAAGAAAGCGGTACTCGGCGGACCACTTAACCGCCACTCCCTTGGTCATCAAAGATTAAGTAAGAAGTTCGCGCTCGGCATTCTCTCCTCCGATTGCATCTCTTCTTCTGCATACGGCAGCGAACAGATTTTGCTGGCACTGCTTCCGGCATTTGGTTTAGCAGCATTTAATATTTTGATGCCAATGACCATGGTGGTCTTGGCTGTACTTATCATCGTTACCTTTTCCTATCGTGAAGTTGTTCAGCTCTATACGAAATCTGGCGGCGCCTACGTTGTCTCGCGCGATAACTTCGGTTCAGTAGTCGCACAAATTGCTGCGGTTGCTTTGATGCTCGACTACATCGTGACGGTGGCGATTCAATCCTCAGCTGGTATCGATGCGCTAGTCTCAACATTCACTAACCTGCATCCTTATAAGTTATGGATGACTCTGGCCGTAATCGCGCTTTTGACCTTTGGTAATTTGCGCGGCGTTAAAGAAGCCGGTGCAGCTTTTGCTTTACCTACCTATTTCTTCGCTGGAACTCTGGCCGTCGTATTTGGAATGGGTATCTATCGCACCATAAATGGAACGCTTCCTAAATTTGATCCAAATGTTCCAGGTGCAGTCCCGCTTGGTCACGCCCAAGGACTACTTACTTTTGCGGCAATATTTATTCTGCTTCGCGCCTTTGCTAATGGTGGATCATCTTTAACTGGCCTCGAAGCTATCTCCGATGGCGTTTCACTCTTTAAAACTCCCGAGGGAGTCAATGCGCGTCGCACATTAGTAGTTATGAGCGCCATCCTCGGCACGCTCGTCTTTGGAGTTTCCTACTTTGCTCATGCAATGCACGCCTTCCCATATCTCAAGGGAACCCCAACTGTTATCTCACAGATTGCTAAAGGAACTTTAGGAACCGGAACATTTGGCTCGATCTTCTTCTTTATTGTCCAGGGCACGACCATGCTCATTCTTATTACTGGTGCAAATACCGCCTATAGCGGCTTCCCATACCTAGTGAACTTCGTTGCCAATGATGGCTATTTGCCACGCCAGCTCACCAAGCGCGGACACCGTTTGGCATTTTCAAACGGAATTATTCTGCTCGCTGGTTGCGCAACATTTATGGTGCTCATTACCCATGCATCAGTGGATCGATTAGTTGCTTTCTATGCCCTCGGCGTATTTACCGGATTCTCACTCGTTGGGTTTGGAATGGCTAAGCGCGCCATCTCTCGCAAAGAGCCCGGCTGGATTCGTCGATACATTATTAATATGGTTTCAGGAGTTGTCTCCTTCGCCATCATCATCATCTTCGCAGTCGTTAAATTCACCGAAGGTGCTTGGGTCATCATTGTTATTACGCCGATTTTGGTCGTAGTACTACTTCGCCTCAATCGCCAATACCGCAAAGAGCAGGCAGCGCTCAATGTTTCAGCCGAGAAATCACGCGCTACCTCAATTGCTAGACATGATGTAACAGTTCTGGTCGATAGCGTGGATATCGCAACTGTCGGCGCAGTTCGTTACGCCCGAAGCCTTAATCCACGTTATTTGAGCGCAGTTCACTTTGTTATCGATGATGTCCACGCCGAAGAAATTTCCAGCGCTTGGAAATCAAATGCGGCCTTGGCCGATGTGGAACTTGAACTCATCGACTGCCCAGACCGTCGGATTGCCAATGCTGCCGTTGATTACGCTATTCGCGCGACCACAGCTAAAGATGTAGAACTCACCTTGTTATTACCGCGTCGCTCTTATTCAATGTTCCTTGGTCGACTGCTTCACGATCAGACCGCAGAAGAAATTGCCCGACCAATCTCCCAACTCGATCGAGTTGTGGCAACGATTGTTCCTTTTGATGTCGAGAAAATTATCTCTGGTGAAAGTATGTTGATTCATCCAGATGTTGAGGA
>CAIUHB010000058.1 GCA_903898855.1 uncultured Actinomycetes bacterium
CAAGGTTCGCTCACTCTCAGCAAATGAAGGCTTCAACGCTTACTCAGAAGTCTATGAAGACCTCGTCAAGGTTGGCGTCATCGATCCAGTAAAGGTAACTCGTTCAGCACTTGCTAACGCAGCCTCGATTGCGGCGATGTTTATCACCACCGAAGCACTTGTCTTTGAAACACCTGAAGATAAGAAGGAAGAAGCTGCCGGACATGGCCACAGCCATGGACCTGGTGGACATTCCCACTAAGTAGTAATAAAAAAGCCCCGCCTTATATCGAGTGCGGGGCTTTTTACTGTTTACTTGAGTTCGGTCACGGCGTAGCATTCAAGGGTGAATAAGGTTTTGAAGATTTTGGGAATAACGCTCTTTGCCTTTATCACAACAGGAATGAGCCCAATTGCAAGCGCTGACTCAAATCCGTTCCCAGGCGTTCCTTATGGTTCGGAAATTCCCGGCTACTCGAAAATTATAATTTGCTCAGATACACCTCAAATTCCAGATGACTGTGTCCGACAAGGCGGTGGGCAGGTCACATGTCCTAACGGCTCGGCGAATGACATCACTCCGACACTTAGAGAAGATGGATCTTGGGCTTCGCTTAAGTCATGGTGCCGAAATAGTTGGACTCCACCAACGACTGTCGCTGATGATGAAGATTTTAGGAACCGACAACAACTTGCAATTGCAGCAGCTACTTTGGAATCTCAGGCCTATAACGCAGCACACCCAGGCGAACAGAAATGTGTCACTTGGGGTCCGATTGTTCATGCAAACGGAATTTCGACTGCGAGCGGAGGAGTTTGTGCAAACCCCGTTGGAACTAGGAGCGATGGTTCCACCATTCAAGTTGCACCCTCGCAAGTAGGCTCGTCGCAGTCTTTGAATTCCGGAAATTCTGATTCTTCAACAATTGGGGTAGGTGTAGGAATACAAGTACCCGATCTGACGCAGTATGGAATTGGAAAACCATTTACGAAAGTAGTTTCCGGCAATATCTCGACATCTTCTTGTCCTTCAGGATTCCAGGCTGCTTCGAACGACGTAAATACAGGCGTTGGAGTAGCTGCGACGGAATGTTGGCCTGATAATGCCTGGGCTGCGTACAGTGCTGGAGGCAGTGTCTGGAGCCAATTTAAATCAAGTAATGGCTCAATTGATGCCCAAGCTGAGACTAACCGTCGAGTTCAAGTAAATGCATTGAGGTCGCTTGCGTTGCAACAGGCACAAATGGCAGCCAACGAAACCATCGGTGTAAAGCGTTGCAATAGTTGGAGCGGATTCGGTGAATCTGGTCAAGAATGCGCCTATATTCCCTATCAATCGAATCACATGTTGGGAACGCCAATTCTGACTTCGATTGGAGACACCTCAACAACGCTAATTACGCTCGGAGAAGAAGTAGGCGGAATTAAAGTGGTTAGCCCCACCGGCCTTTCACTACAGCAATGGCAACAAAATCCAGACTACCTGGCGATTATCTGTCCAAACGGCTCGGGTAGATCTTCGACTATTGATTTGCATGGCACATTGAATACTGCCGATGACACATGGATAACCACATGTATCAAAATTGCTCCAAATCCATATGATTTAACCTCAACAGATTCGGTCACTGCAAATTCAACGCCTATTGTTGACTCAAGCACATTGCAATCAGCGTCAGGCGATACAAAGACTTCGACTATTAATTCAGTAGCCATTAAATTTAAAGGCACCGCAAATGAAATTATTCAGCTTGCATATGCCTTAGATATTTCTGATACGGAAACCGCGGCAATTATCTCAATACAAAAGCAGCTAAGCGCAATTCGTTCGACTAGTAAATTAACCAAACTGAAGCTCCCCAATTCACCGATTTTAGATGAATCCGCAAGTTCGAATACGCCTTCGATATGCAAGGTGACCGCCAGGGATGTAACCCCAAGGAAGGCGGGGACTTGTACTATTACTTTCCGAGTAGAGGGTGATTCAGGAAATACTTTCGAGACACAGAAAAAAATCGTATTTAAAAAATAGAGATAAGCCCCGCCTCATTTCGAGTGCGGGGCTTTTTTCATTAACTATTAAGAAGCGCTAGCAACGGTGAGTGCTGTATGCGAGCGCTGATTGATGATGGCAAGGCGATCATCTTCTGAGAGGCCTCCCCAAATTCCGTAAGGCTCTTGAAGTGTGAGCGCTTGCTTGCGGCAGGCTTGA
>CAIUHB010000059.1 GCA_903898855.1 uncultured Actinomycetes bacterium
ACTGGCAGTGCGCCCACAAGTTCTCTTGATGGATGAGCCTTGTTCGGCGCTCGATCCAGGCTCAACTTTGAAGATCGAAGAGACCATCTCGCATCTCTCGTCATCAGTCACCATCATCATTGTGACCCACAACATGCAACAAGCTGCTCGCGTATCTGACTACACCGCATTTTTCTTATCCGCTGGTGGCCCTGGCCAGATGGTTGAAGTTGGACCTACCAATGAAATCTTCTCCAGGCCAAAAGATAAGCGCACCGAGGACTATGTAACCGGCCGATTTGGTTAACCATCTGTTCACTTTGCTCATGGCTGCCGTTCACCGTTTGGTGGGCGGCAGTTTCTCTTTTCTCCATAAGTTTCACCTTACAAACGTCAGTTCTTAACTTTCTGCCCGTAGAAAGTTAATTATGAAAGGAAGTCCATGAAGGTTTCACGTTCACTTAAGGTTGCAGCAGCTGCTGTAGTCCTTGCTGTTGGCGCTGCACAAGGTGCATCTGCTGCGGTATCAATTACAGGTGGCGGCTCATCATTCGCTGCTCCACTACTTAACGCATGCAAGATTGCTTATCAAACAAAGTCAGGCAACACAGTCACCTACACCACTTCCTCTTCAGGTACAGGTCAGACCAATACCAACAACGGTATTGGCGATTTCAACTTCTCTGATTCTGCATACACATCAACAAAGTCAACCGTTATCCATATCCCAGTTGTAGCTGCTCCAATTGCAGTTGGTTACAACCTTCCAGGAAACAAGGATCTCTACCTTTCCCAGAAGACACTTTCAGATATCTTCGCTGGCAAGGTCACTAAGTGGAATGACCCAGAGATTGCTGCCGATAACAATGGTTCAGTAACCAAGGTTCTCTTCAAGGTCGATGCTAAGGGTGCACCTGTAAAGGGCGCCGATGGAAAGAACATCGTTCTTAAGACACTTTCAACAAAGCGTTACTACACACTTCCAAACGAAGCAATCAAGATCGTTGCTCGTTCAGATGCATCTGGTACAACTGCTAACTTTGTTAAGCTTTTCAACAAGCAGTTCCCAACTCTTTGGTCAAAGGCAAATGACAAGACCTTCCTTAACGATTTCCCAGGAAACGTTAACGATCCAGCAAACCTCGGCCGCATCCAAACTGCAAGCGGATCAGCTGGCGTTGCAGCAACAATGAAGAAGACTTCATACTCAATCGGATACTTCGAATCTTCATATGCAACTGGCGTACTTCGCTCGGCGCTAATCGGTAATGCAAATGGAGACTTCGCTGCTCCAGATGCAGCTGGTACCTCAGCATTCCTTGGCTCAGCAACAGCAACAGCTGATGGAAAGCTCACCTTTGATTACAACACCAAGACACCAGGTGCTTACCCATTCGGCATCGTCTCTTACGCACTCGTTGATTCAGCTTCAACAGGTGCTAACGCAGCTGCTGCAAAGGACTTCTTGACCTACGTTCTTTCAGCTGATTGCCCTAACAACAACGCAAACCTTGGTTATGCAGCAATCTCAGGCTCACTCCTAGCCTTGGATAACAAGTTGCTCGCATCTTGGAAGGCATAATCTAAAGAAAAAGAAATAGAAGAGCCGGGCTTATGAGGGTAAGCCCGGCTTTTTTCTGCCCGAAAATAATTCACACTTTTAATCTTTGCTAGATAGCTCTTAACGCTTCTAAGAGCGCGCCTGGCAGGAATCGAACCTGCGACAACCCGCTTAGAAGGCGGGTGCTCTATCCGACTGAGCTACAGGCGCATGTAGGGCGTTATCGAGGCCTTACGCCTCATGGTGAAGTCTACCGAGAGCAAGCAATAGACTCTCTCACTATGGCCGAGTTCATTTATACGATGAAAAAGGCGCGTAAAGCGCATGGTGACAAGGTAATTCTGGACGATGTCACTTTGATGTTCCTTCCAGGCGCAAAGATCGGTGTGGTCGGCCCCAACGGCGCCGGTAAGTCCACCGTCTTGAAGATCATGGCTGGACTTGAGCAACCATCTAATGGTGAAGCATTTTTGTCGCCAGGTTATTCAGTTGGCATCTTGATGCAGGAACCAATCTTGGATGAGAGCAAGAGCGTTCTAGAGAATGTGCAAGAGGGCGTCGCCGAGACCATGGCGTTGATGGCTCGCTTCAATCAAATCTCAGAAGAGATGGCAAACCCAGATGCCGATTACGACTCGCTCTTGGCCGAGATGGGAACTTTGCAAGAACAACTCGATCATCGCAACGCGTGGGATTTAGATTCCCAACTCGAGCAAGCGATGGACGCGCTTCGTTGTCCACCACAAGATGCAGATGTCTCAGTCCTCTCTGGTGGCGAGAAACGTCGCGTTGCACTGTGCAAGCTATTACTACAACAACCAGATTTACTTCTTCTCGATGAGCCAACTAACCACCTCGATGCCGAATCAGTTCTCTGGCTCGAACAACACCTTTCGAAATATCCCGGCACAGTTGTAGCGATTACCCACGATAGGTACTTCCTCGACAATGTTGCCGAGTGGATCTTGGAACTCGATCGCGGTCGCGCCTTTCCATATGAGGGCAATTACTCAACGTACTTGGATACCAAAGCGACACGTCTCAAGATTGAAGGCCAGAAAGATGCCAAGCGCGCAAAGCGTTTAGCCGAAGAACTTGAATGGGTTCGTATGAACTCCAAGGGGCGCCAAGTTAAATCTAAGGCGCGTCTGGCACGTTATGAAGAGATGGCAGCCGAGGCTGAGAAGACTCGCAAGTTGGACTTTGAAGAAATTCAGATTCCACCTGGGCCACGTCTAGGAAATGTGGTTGTTGAAGTTGAACACTTGAAGAAGGGTTTTGGTGAGCGCCTGCTTATCGATGACCTTTCCTTTACTTTGCCACGTAACGGAATCGTGGGAGTCATTGGACCTAACGGCGCCGGTAAGACCACTCTCTTTAAAACCATTCTGGGAATGGAACAACCAGATAGCGGCAATGTGAAAATTGGTGAGACGGTAAAGATTTCTTATGTCGACCAGTCACGTGGTGGCATCGATCCCAAGAAAACTTTGTGGGAAGTTGTCTCTGATGGTTTAGATTTTATGAAGGTCGGAAATGTTGAGATGCCATCGCGTGCATATGTCTCTGCCTTCGGCTTTAAAGGCCCAGACCAGCAGAAGCCGGCCGGAGTTCTCTCTGGCGGTGAGCGCAACCGTTTGAACTTGGCGCTAACGCTCAAGATGGGTGGCAATTTGTTGCTTCTCGATGAGCCAACAAACGACCTCGATGTTGAAACACTTGGATCATTGGAGAACGCGTTGCTCGAATTTCCGGGCTGCGCCGTTGTGATCTCTCACGATCGCTGGTTCCTGGATCGAATTGCAACTCACATCTTGGCTTATGAAGGTGATTCGCAATGGTTCTGGTTTGAAGGAAACTTTGAATCTTATGAAGAGAACAAGATTGCTCGACTTGGCGCCGAAGCTGCTCGTCCGCATCGCGTTACATATCGAAAGCTCACTCGCTAATGCGTTTTAAAGGTTCGATCTATGTGCGCTGGGCTGATCTTGATCAATTCGGACATGTAAATAACGCGAACTACTTAACCTTTATTCAAGAGGTGCGCGCTGACTTTATTTGGTACTCACGTATCAAGCGCGGTGTAGAACCGATTATTCCGGATATGGTCGTGGCCAAGGCCGAGATGGATTACCTCATTCCCATTTACGACTCTGGCTTTGATCTCGATGTTGAAATCTGGGTCTCGAAAATTGGTAACGCATCATTTGAATTGTCCTATGAGCTCACCTCTGAGAAGGGGCTGCATGCGCGGGCAAAAACAGTTCAAGTAGCAGTAGATATGGAGACAAAAAAGTCTCGCCGTATTACGCCACACGAGAAAGAGCTCCTTGCCGAGTATTACGAGGAACCTGAAGTTAAATAAGCCGGTAGTTATCAGCGAAATGAAAGAGTAGATATGTCCTCATCAACATACTTTGTCGGCCCTCGTTCAGAGCGACCATGGTGGCGCGATGCTGTTACCTACCAAATTTATCCGCGCTCATATGCCGACTCGAATGGTGATGGCAAGGGCGATATCGAAGGTATTCGAAGCCGACTTCCATATCTAAAGAAACTTGGCATTGATGCCATCTGGATTTCGCCTTGGTATCCATCCCCACAAAAAGATCATGGGTATGACGTCTCGGATTACATGGATATCGAACCGGATTACGGCACCTTGGCTGATGCCAAGAAATTTATCGAACAAGCACACGACCTAGGTATCAAAGTAATTGCAGATATCGTTCCCAACCACTCTTCTGACCAACACATCTGGTTTCAAGAGGCGCTCAACTCAGCGCCGGGATCTGCTGCTCGTGCGCGCTATATCTTCCGCGATGGCAAAGGCGAAAATGGCGAGCTTCCACCAAATAACTGGGAAGGAATTTTTGGCGGCCCAGCTTGGGAGCGCATTATTGAATCCGATGGAAAACCTGGGCAGTGGTACTTACATCTCTTTGCAGTAGAACAACCAGATTTTGATTGGAAGAATCCAGAAGTACACGCTTACTTCGAAAAGGTCTTGCGTTTCTGGCTCGATTTAGGAATTGATGGATTCCGCATCGATGTTGCGCACGGAATGATCAAGGCTGAAGGTTTGCCTGATGTCACCGAAGATGTTGAACTTCTTGGAAAGCAATTGATGCCATTTTGGGATCAAGATGGTGTCCACGATATCTATCGCGGCTGGCGCAAAATTTTTGATTCATATCCTGGTGACCGTATGGCAGTTGCCGAAGCGTGGG
The DNA here is from genome assembly GCA_903898855.1 of uncultured Actinomycetes bacterium. Next base: position 4,771 of record CAIUHB010000059.1, read on the forward strand.
CCCCAACTCCCGCCAGAATTGCGCGCTATGTTCGCCCAGATGAACTAGCAAACTCCTTTAACTTCACCTTCCTTGATAGCTTGTGGAATAAGAAGGCGCTGGAGAGTGCGATTGATGAATCAATCGAAGAACTTCATAAAGTAGGAGCACCAGCATCATGGGTATTTAACAACCACGATGTAACTCGCTCGGTTATGCGCTTTGCCCAAGGTCTTAAAGGTGGCGGCGTTTCAACACCGGAACAGCGTTACGGAGATATCTCCAAGTTTGATCCAGAACTTGGCGTTAAGCGTGCTCGCGCTGGTGCGCTATTGATGCTCGCACTTCCAGGTGGTGCCTATATCTATCAAGGCGAAGAACTTGGCTTGCCCGAGGTCTATGACATACCGAAAGATCGCTTAACTGATCCACGATACAAACTCAGTGGATATAAGGACACTGGTCGCGATGGATGCCGCGTTCCTATTCCATGGACCGTTTCGGATAAGGGCTCACATGGATTTTCAACAAATCTTGAACTCGGTCGCAGCGATTCATGGCTTCCTGAGCCAACCTGGTGGGGTAACTACGCAGCCGAGAAGCAAGAGAACGATGCAAACTCAACGTTGAATATTTATCGCCGCGCACTTGCTGCTCGCAAAGAACTAACTATGTTGGGCGATGGCACCATGAAGTGGATTGATGCGGGCGCTGATGTGCTTGCCTTCTCTCGTACCGATGAGGCGAGCGGCAAGAGCTTTGTTTGCTACGTAAACTTCGGCGCACCAGTGGCGATGCCTGCCGGTGAAATCATCACCTCAAGTTCGCCAGTTGATGGAGATATCTTGCCGAGCGATACTACTGTCTGGTTGCATATCTAAGTGAGCAGAATTTCCGCAGCTCCAAGCAAGAAGCGATTTGTTCATCCGGCATGGATTGCGGCTGGGATTACGTTCCTAACTTTGGTTGCCACCGCTGGATTTAGATCCGCACCATCGGTCTTGATCGTTCCGCTGCAAGATGCATTTGGTTGGCGCCGAGACAGTATTTCTTTGGCAATTAGCGTCAACGTGCTGCTCTTCGGATTAACTGCGCCATTTGCTGCAGCTTTGATGGAGCGCTTTGGTATTCGTCGAGTTGTGATGACCGCTCTCACCGTTGTCGGTACAGGTGCGCTCTCCACAATTTGGATCTCTCGTCCTTGGCATTTAGTTGCGCTCTGGGGCGTAGTTGTTGGAGTTGGTACGGGTTCTATGGCCTTGGTCTTTGCCGCATCGGTTGCTAACCGCTGGTTTATTAAACATCGCGGTTTAGTAATGGGCGGACTTACTGCCGCCACTGCTACCGGACAATTAATTTTCTTACCTGGTCTCTCCTCTCTTGTTACACATCACGGTTGGAAATCAGTTTCGATCACTGTGGCGTGTGGTGCATTTGTGATGGTGCCACTTGTCGGAATCTTCCTTAAGGAACGCCCATCAGCTGTTGGCGTTGCCCCTTTTGGCGCCGATGATTCCTGGCAAGAGCCAATGATCATTAAGCGCAATGCCGCCACGGAAGCGATTGATTCGCTTAAAGCCGCGGTCAAAGTTCGCGACTTCTGGTACCTAGTTGGTTCATTCTTTGTCTGCGGACTATCCACCAGCGGACTAATCGGAACACACTTCATTCCAGCTGCACACGATCACGGACTTTCAGAAGTCACCGCAGCCAGTTTGCTGGCACTAGTTGGCGTCTTCGATGTAATCGGAACTTTGAGCTCTGGTTGGCTGACTGACCGCATCGACCCTCGCAAGCTGCTCTTCTTCTATTACTTCCTTCGCGGTCTCTCACTTTTCTTGCTTCCTTCAATTCTCTTCTCATCCATTCACGCTTCGACCCTGGTATTCGTTGTCTTCTATGGTCTGGACTGGGTAGCTACCGTTCCACCGACCGTCGTGCTCTGTCGCAGAGTTTTAGGACCAGATCGCGGAACTGTTGTTTATGGCTGGGTCTTCGCGGCACACCAAGTTGGTGGCTCGATTGCCGCTTATATAGCTGCGGTTATGCGCGTTCACTTTGGAAATTACGCACTTGCTTTCTACATCACCGGAATACTTTGTGTGATTACCTCCTACTTCGTACTTCAGATTGGCGATGGCGTCTTTGGCAAGAAGCCAGTTGCGGTAAATGGCTAACCAATATTCCGGCAATGAACGCCCACCAGTAGAAGAGAACTTCTACGAGAAGATGGGTGGGGCGCCGACCTTTGCACTCATCACCGAGAAGTTCTATGAAGCCGTTGCAAATGATCCAATCTTGGCGCCGATGTATCCAGCTAAAGATATGGAAGGTGCAAAGGAACGCCTGCGCCTATTTCTTGAGCAGTACTGGGGCGGGCCTACTACATATACCGAGACTCGCGGCCATCCCAGACTTCGGATGCGCCATGCTGGATTTCCCATCGATACCAAAGCTCATGATGCCTGGCTTGCCTGCATGCATGGCGCGGTCATTGATTTGCCGATTGCGGAAGAGTTAAAAGAAGAGTTGTGGACATATTTTCAATATGCCGCGCACTCTATGAAAAATATTGCGGATGGTCCGAGCCTTTAATGCTTTGGTTGAGATTTATTCCCTAGCTTGAGAATTTCACCATTACGCAAATACCAGAGGGTTCCATCTTCGCTGCGAACCGTTGTGATGCGAAGTCCAACTGATTCGACCGTACCTTTTACTTCCAAAATATCTACTTCGTCGCCTACGCCGAATTGATCTTCGACCAACATAAAAATACCGGCCAGCACATCTCGAACGATTGTCTGGGCACCAAGTCCAAGGGCAACGCCGATGACTCCGGCTGATGCAACTAGTGGTCCAAGGTTTAATCCAAATTCACTCATCACCATAGTTCCAGCAATAAGCCAGATGGTGGCAGTCATGGTCGAGCGGAGAACTGTGCCAGCAGTCTTGGCGCGTTCACGTTGGCGAGCTAGGCCGCGCTTTGGTCCGGGCACGAAATCGGCTTCGGCGATCCGATTCATCGCGCGATTAATTCCACGACTGCCCAGCTTTTGAATAAGGAAGGCAATGACGACGATGGCCAGGATGTGAAGGGGGGCGCCGGAGAACCAGCTCCATGCGCTCTTGAGATGGGTATTTACTGTTAAGGCCGAATTCATAGGCAAGACGTTACAGAAAATTCACCATAAATGAGGGGCAATTCCCACCTTCAGGGTGCAGTATTTACCAGTAACAACGGTCCCAGCCAGGGGTCGCTTCCCAAAAGGAGTAATGCAAGGTGCAGCAGACGCTAGTTCTGAACGCCACCTATGAGCCACTAGGTGTTGTGTCAGAGAGACGAGCCTTAATTCTTGTGCTCAATTCCCGCGCTTCAGTCGTGGAGGAATCTGAAAGTGTTCTGCATTATGCAGGGGGAGATTTAGTCCTTCCATCAGTTATCAAACTCGTTAAATTTGTTCGCATTCCATATCGTCACTCCGTTCCACTCTCTCGCCGGGCGCTCTTTGCTCGTGATGGTGGTCGTTGCGTTTATTGCTCCGCACCTGCCGCATCCATTGATCATGTGATTCCTAGAAGTCGTGGCGGTTCTCATACTTGGGAGAATGTGGTCTCGGCCTGCCACAAGTGCAATCACTTGAAGGCGGATAAGACTTTGAAGGAACTTGGCTGGCGTCTGCGTCACATTCCGCGCGAGCCAGTTGGCGCGGCCTGGCGAATTCTTGGAACCGGTCGACCTGACTCCAGGTGGGTGGAGTATTTAGCGCCTTACGGCGACACTGTGGCAATCGCCTAAAGTTTTTGGAATAGAATTACAACCATGATTCACCACATGATTAATCTTGCAATCAATCAAGAAGCTGGCGCTAATCCAGGAACACCACTGCCATTTGTTAAGGCAATTCTCTGGTTTGTGGGCGGACCAATCGCGCTATTTGCCGCGATTTCATTTGTAGTGCTTGTCGCAAGTGCAGACCGGAAGAAGAAATCTTCCAGTCTGACTCACATTGATTAGTTTGGAATAGATTTACTTATCGCGTGCCTGCACGCTTACTTATCTCGTGCCTGCGCGCTTACTTATCTCGTGCCTGCGCACGTAAAGCCCGCTCCAAGCCCTCTTTCGCTTCATTAACAAATCGACGCAAAGCTGCTGGTGCATCTTTACCTTCACTCGCAAGCCATGACTCGGTCTGCTTCACCGTCTGTTCAGTAGTTACTGAGATTGGATACATCATCTCGGCGAAGGTGCTGCCAGTTTCAAATCCCTGACTCCAAGCAGGAAGTAATTGCGCGAAGTAGGAATCAACGAACTCAGCAATGAGATTGCGCTGCGAGATTGATTGGAAACCCGTGATGCTCTTGGCGCGGATCGAGTTGCCAGTCTCTGGGTTGATGATGACAGCCCAAGCGGCCTTCTTTGCATCCAGTGTTGGAATGGTGGCAAGTGCTTGCGCATATGACTCTTCACCGGTCTTGGTCTTATCGCGTGCCAACTCGGCATCGAGTTCGCTCTTTCCAAATACACCGAGGTCGGTTAGCGCGATGACTAAGAACCAACGAAGGTCGGCATCGACTTTGAGACCTGGAAGTTTTCCGTCGAGCAGAGCTTTAATGCGCTCGATATGTTCTGGTGAGGTGGCAAAGCTGGTGAACATCTTTGCAAATTGAAGTTGGTGATCACTTCCGGCCTCCGCGCTGGCAAGTAATCCAGCCAGTGCGTCAGCAAGCTTGGAACGAAGGGCATCGCGCTTTGATGGATGCGCATAAAGCTCAACGGTAGTAACAAGTTGGAATCCAAGGCCAGTAACTGTGGTGACTTCACTCTCGCCAGCTAAACCAGCGATTGCGATATCAACAAAGTCAGAGGCAGAGATTTCCGCATCGCGCGCCATATCCCAGGCAGCAGACCAGCAGAGTGAGCGAGTTAATGAGTCCTTGATCTTTCCCAAATCTTTCTTCAAGGTCTGGATGGAACGCTCATCAAAACGAATCTTTGCATAGGTAAGGTCGCCATCATTTATGAGGAGCAAATCAGCAACCTTTTCGCCAGCTAGCGCTGGAACTTGGGTGAGTGCACCTTCGACATCAAGTTCAACAGATTTGCGAAGTTTGATTTCGCCATTGATGTTGTCATAAAGGCCAACAGCTAAACGGTGGGGGCGAAGCTCTTTTGAACCGGCAGGAACTAGCGGCGCCTCTTGTGCAATCGCGACGGAGGTATATGTATCGCCGTTAATTTCTAGAGAAGGACGAAGAGTGTTCACACCTGCAGTTAGCAGCCAAGTGTCGACCCATGGCTTGAGTGAGCGACCACTTGTCGCTTCAAACTCGGTGAGCAGATCATTAAGAGTGGTGTTCTTAAAGGCGTGCTTATCGAAGTAGGTCTTGAGTCCCTTGATGAAGTTCTCGCGACCAACGTAGGCAAAGAGTTGGCGAAGAACTGATGCACCCTTGGCATAGGAGATCATGTCGAAGTTAGCGTTTACCGCTTCAAGGTCGACCATATCTGTTGCGATGGGGTGGGTAGTAGAAAGTTGATCTTGGCGGTATCCCGCGTTCTTGCGTGAGGCGTTGAAGTTGGTCCAGCCATTGGTGAAATCGGTTCCCTCATCAAGTGCGAGATAAGAAGACCATTCGGCAAATGACTCGTTGAGCCACAAGTCATCCCACCACTTCATGGTTGCCATATTTCCAAACCACATATGGGCCATCTCATGCAGGATGGTGCTGGCACGGAAGTTGTATTGGCGCTCGGTTACCTTAGAACGGAAGATAAACATCTCTTCTCGCCAAGTTACTGCGCCAGAGTTCTCCATCGCTCCCCAGTTAAAGTCAACGACCGCAATTTGGTCGTACTTTTCAAATGGATAGGCAAGGCCGAATACCTTCTCGAAGTAGTCGAAGCCTTGCTCGGTAATCTTGAAAATATTCTCGGCATCAACGTGCTCGAACAGCGATTTGCGAGCATAGATACCCATCGGAATTGTCTTGCTGCCAACATAATCTTTATGGACGTGCTTGTAAGGGCCAGCAACAAGAACTGCGATGTAGGTAGGAATAATCGGAGTTGGAAGAAATGACCAAGTCTTCTTTCCATCAGCTTCACTAACGTTCTTTACATTGCTATTGGAGATAACTTCCCAATGCGCAGGAGCGGTTGCAGTAAGTTCGAAGACCGCTTTGAGATCTGGTTGATCAAAGCAAGGAAACATTCGGCGGTTATATGCAGTCTCGCCTTGGGAGTACAGGTAGACCTCGTTATCGGCCGGATCGACAGAAAGTTGGAGACCTTCGCCCACCTTGGAATATTCGGCTTCGATCTCAATGATGAGTTCGTTCTGTGCAGCGAGGTTCTTGATGAAGACGCTCTCGCCATCGAAGTTTGAGATGTCGACCGGTGCACCGTTGAGAGTTGCCGAGATGATGGATTTTCCGACGGCATCAATAAAAGTGTCATAGCCTGGCTTATTGCAAGAGAAGGTAACAACGCTCTTTGCATAGAAGGTTTCATTTCCGCGAGTGACATCCAAAGTAACTTGATACTTCTCTACTTTGAGATGTGCGGAACGTTCGGCAGCTTCTGCTCTTGAGATATTTACACCTGGCACGGAGGTCTCCTGTTATTTCGATTGGACTTGGTCATCGGGCTGGTTCAGCCATTAGGCTCTGGGCTTATCTTACGAGTCAGGCGAGAGGTGGCGAAAATGACCAAGTTCACTTCATATACCGCCTCACCCGATCGCCCCAGCATCCACTCATTTAAGTTGCGTGGAGCGCGCATGACTTTGGCGCAAGAGCGAGCGATGGAGAGCTTTTGGCCTACCTTTGGAATTAATCCTGATACTCCTATTAATCCGCGCCAGAGTTTTCCAGGCGCCGAGCAAGTCATTATGGAGATCGGAACGGGAATGGGGGAATCCACTGCGCTCATTGCTCGCGACCATCCGCAGAATGGTTATTTTGGCGTCGAGCTTCATCGCCCTGGACTTGGAGCTTTGCTCGCGCGCATTAATGAGCTTGGACTTACAAATCTCAAACTCGTGGAAGAAGATGCGCGCGTGCTTTTAGCGAAATACACGCCTGATCATTCACTCGACGCGATACATCTTTATTTTCCAGATCCATGGCCGAAGAAAAAACATAATAAGCGGCGCATCGTGCAACCAGATTTACTGCCAATCTTGGCGCAGAAGTTGGTACCTGGTGGATACATCCATATCGCTACCGATTGGCTGCCTTATGCCGAATGGATTGCTGAAGTATTTTCCGGCTCCACCTTATTTACTGGGGGAGTCATCGAACGACCTGACTTTCGTCCCATCACGAAGTTTGAGGGGCAAGGGCTACGCAAAGGCCACGTTGTTACTGATATGAAGTATTACACCGCTGTCGAGAAGGAGATGCAATGAGCGAACGCGAACATATGTCCTATGAGCTATTTGGA
>CAIUHB010000060.1 GCA_903898855.1 uncultured Actinomycetes bacterium
AGCAATATCACCGTCCTAGAAGGCCTCGATGCCGTCCGCAAGCGCCCAGGTATGTATATCGGATCTACCGGTGAGCGCGGCCTCCACCACCTTGTCTATGAAGTCGTCGATAACTCAGTCGATGAAGCTTTAGCTGGATATTGCGACACCATCAATGTCTCACTGATGCCAGATGGTTCAGTTCAAGTAATCGATAACGGCCGCGGCATTCCAGTTGATATGCACCCGGTTGAAAAGAAGCCAGCTCTTGAAGTTGTGCTCACTGTTCTACATGCCGGCGGAAAGTTTGGCGATGGTGGTTACTCAGTCTCTGGTGGACTGCACGGTGTTGGTATCTCAGTGGTTAACGCACTCTCTACTGATCTAGCAGTCGAAGTACAACGAGATGGATTTAGTTGGTTTCAAGAATACAAACTAGGTGTTCCACAAAAACCAGTTCGTAAAGGCGATGCCACCACAAAGACTGGCACAACCGTAACCTTCTGGCCTTCGGCGGAAATCTTTGAAACCACCGATTTCTCATACGAAACACTCTCCACTCGTTTTCGTGAAATGGCATTTCTTAATAAAGGCCTAACAATTACTTTGACCGATTTACGTGCCGGCCATGTTGATGAAAAAGGTGAGCCGCTCCACGCGCACTATCACTACGACGGCGGAATCATTGATTTTGTGCGCCACCTCAATCTCTCTAAAGGCGAGCAACACAAATCAATTATCGCTTTTGAAGCCGAAGATACTAAACACAAGATGAGCTTAGAAGTGGCGATGCAATGGAACACCGGATTCTCTGAATCTGTATATACCTTTGCCAACACCATCAATACTCACGAGGGTGGAACCCACGAAGAAGGTTTCCGTACCGCGCTCACCTCAGTTGTTAATAAATTTGGTGAAGAGTGGGGATTTATCCGCAAGAAGGAAGATCGCTTAACCGGTGATGATATTCGCGAAGGTTTAACTGCAATTGTCTCGATCAAAATTGGCGAACCACAATTTGAAGGTCAGACCAAAACAAAACTTGGAAACACCGAAGCAAAATCATTTACCCAAAAAGCAATGAATGATCACCTCACCAGTTGGTTTGAACAGAACCCAACTGAAGGTAAAGATATTGTTCGCAAATCCATTGACGCTGCAGCAGCTCGTGTAGCTGCAAGAAAAGCGCGCGACCTTTCCCGCAGCCGAAAAGGTTTACTCGAAGGCCGTGGCATGCCGGGAAAGTTGGCCGATTGCCAATGGACCGAACCAGAAAAATGCGAGCTCTACATTGTTGAGGGCGACTCCGCTGGTGGTTCTACTAAAGGTGGACGTGACTCTCGTTATCAAGCAGTACTTCCAATTCGCGGAAAGATCCTTAATGTTGAGAAGGCGCGTATTGACCGCGTTCTTCAAAACAACGAAGTACAAGCGTTAATTACCGCTCTTGGCACCGGCATCCATGATGACTTCGATGTCGCAAAACTTCGCTATCACAAGATTATTTTGATGGCAGATGCTGATGTCGACGGCCAACACATCCGCACTTTGTTGCTCACACTTCTCTTCCGCTTTATGCGCCCATTAATTGAAAATGGTTTTGTTTACTTCGCCCAGCCACCTCTTTATAAATTGAAGTGGGGCGGCAAAGAGCCAGTCCAGTATGCATTCTCCGATAAAGAGCGCGATGGATTTATCCAACTCGGATTAGATGCTGGCAAGCGCCTTCCAAAAGAAGATGGAATCCAACGCTTTAAAGGCCTTGGTGAAATGCCAGCTAAAGAACTTTGGGATACCACCATGGATCCAGCTCACCGTGTACTTATCAAAGTAACCCTTGATGATGCTGCAGCCGCCGATGATCTCTTCTCAGTTCTCATGGGTGAAGATGTCGAACTCCGCCGTAACTTTATTCAGCGCAACGCTAAAGACGTTCGCTTCTTGGATATCTAATGGCTGACGAAAAAGATCCACGCACTGAAAAGGGTGGCGACCGTTACCAAGAAGGTATGGAGATGGATCGCATTGAGACCGTTGACCTCCAAGTCGAAATGGCGCGCTCGTATCTCGACTATGCAATGTCGGTCATTGTCGGCCGTGCACTTCCAGATATTCGAGATGGTTTAAAACCAGTTCACCGCCGCGTTCTCTACGCCATGTTCGATGCTGGCTATCGCCCTGAAAAGGGTTACTACAAATCTTCACGTATCGTCGGTGATGTCATGGGTAATTACCATCCCCACGGTGACACGGCGATTTATGACGCAGTAGTACGTCTGGCTCAATTCTGGTCACTTCGTTATCCACTCATTGATGGCAACGGAAACTTTGGATCACCCGGTAACGATCCAGCTGCAGCGATGCGTTATACCGAAGCCCGTCTTGCTCCACTTGCGATGGAGATGATGCGCGATATCGATGAAGATACCGTCGATTTCATTCCTAACTATGACGGTCGCTCACAAGAGCCAACCGTTCTACCAAGTCGTTTTCCAAACCTGCTCGTAAATGGTTCTGCCGGAATCGCAGTGGGTATGGCCACAAATATCCCACCTCACAATCTTGGTGAAGTTGTAGAAGGTGTTATCTGGTCACTCGAACACCCAGATGCTGATCCAAAAGAACTTCTTGAAAAACTTCTCACCATTATTAAAGGCCCAGATTTTCCAACCAAAGCTCTCATTGTTGGCCGCCAAGGAATC
>CAIUHB010000061.1 GCA_903898855.1 uncultured Actinomycetes bacterium
CCTTTGTTATCGCACTTATTCTTTTGGTTCCCACACTTGGTGGCACCGGAGTTCATATCACTTTGCTCGGCACCGCAATCGTAAAGAGCTTGGCGAAAGAAGCGCCGTACTTAATCATTGGCGCGGTTATTGGCTGGGGCGGTCACTACGCTCGCAAGCGCGCGAAGTAATTTCTAAAAAAGCCTTTTTAAGCCTTTCCTGCAGCTTTCAGATCTTTGCGCAGCTCCTGCGGAATAGCGAACATCAAATGCTCTTCCATCGCTGTCACAGTTTCAACTTCACCGAATCCGCGCTCGGCTAGCCAAGCGAGAAGATCTTTTACCAACAGCTCCGGCACCGAAGCTCCGCTGGAGACGCCAATTGTTTCGACTCCATCTAGCCACTCTTCTTTACATTCATTGGCGTAATCAACTAAGTAGGCAGCCTTTGCGCCGTACTCCTTGGAGACTTCAACTAAGCGAACAGAGTTAGATGAATTAGTGGAACCCACAACGATAACTAAATCTGCTTGTGGTGCAATCTGCTTGATTGCCACTTGGCGATTCTGAGTTGCATAGCAAATATCATCAGAAGGAGGATTTTGTAGGTTAGGAAATCTCTTACGAAGCGCGTCAACAATCGTGACTGTTTCATCGACGCTCAACGTTGTTTGAGATAACCAAATAACTTTGTTCTCATCGCGGACTTTGATCTCATTAATATGATCAAGACCATCGACCAAAATTACATTGTTTGGCGCTTCACCGGCGGTGCCTTCAACCTCTTCATGGCCTTCGTGACCGATTAACAAAATATCAAAATCTTCATTGGCAAAGCGCTTTACTTCGTGGTGCACCTTGGTTACAAGCGGACAGGTTGCATCAATAGTCTTGAGATTGCGATCGGCTGCTGAGGCATGAACAGCTGGTGAAACACCGTGAGCCGAGAAGACAACTGTTGAACCCTCTGGAACTTCATCATTCTCGCCAACAAAAATAACTCCGCGCTCTTCGAGCGAGGCGACTACATGCTTGTTATGGACGATCTGCTTGCGCACATATAGCGGAGCACCGTAGAGCTCAAGGCTCTTCTCGACAGTAACCACGGCGCGGTCGACACCAGCGCAATATCCACGAGGGGCGGCAAGCAATACTCGTTTAGCCATGTGCTCAGTCTATTAGTATCGCTTCATGCTTGAGACCTCAGCTGATTCCCCCACGCCTGTAAGGGTTATCTCAGAGGCCATCGGCGATTACCTCTCACGTCTTGGCGCGGTCTGGATTGAGGGCGAACTTTCCGAGGTCACCGTTCGGCCCGGCGCGCAGATGGTCTTTATGCGCCTGCGCGACACCAGCGCCGATATGAGCATCTCCATCATGTGTCACAAATCAGTACTCGAAGCCGTGCAACCACTTCCGCAAAATGCTCGAGTTGTTATGCACTCCAAAGTTTCTTGGTATGCCAAGAATGGTTCGCTCTCCTTTAACGTAAAAGAGATTAGGCAGGTCGGTGTTGGCGAACTACTAGCTCGCCTAGAAGCGTTAAAGACTCAACTCGATAAAGAAGGACTCTTTGATCCTTCCCGAAAGAAGCCACTGCCGTTCCTTCCTAAAGCAGTCGGGCTCATCTGTGGTCGCAATAGCGATGCCGAGAAAGATGTTGTGGAAAATGCCAAGCGCAGATTCCCATCAGTCCGCTTTGAGATTCGAGAAGTCGCAGTTCAAGGCGCAGCCGCGGTGGTCGAAGTTTCGCAAGCATTAACTGAACTCGATGCCAACCCAGATGTAGAAGTTATCATCATTACTCGCGGCGGTGGCTCCTTTGAAGATTTACTTCCCTTCTCTGATGAATCCCTTGTTCGCCTAGCAGCTAATTGCTCAACCCCAATTGTTAGCGCGATTGGCCATGAAAAAGATGCACCGCTGCTCGACCTCGTTGCAGATTGGCGCGCATCAACACCGACCGATGCGGGCAAGCGGGTAGTTCCGGATATGGAAGAAGAGCTCACCAAGATTCAACACTTACAAGCTCGCGCACTTCGCTATGTGCGAGGTCGAATTGATTTGGAATTTTCGCGGATTGATGGTCTTAAAGCGCGGCCAGTGCTGGCTAATCCCATCTCGATGATCACTTCTCGAAGTGAGATCGTTGCCAACCTTCGCGCACGTTCTCATCGCACAACCTCCCATCGCATTGAGCTTGGCTATGAAGAGGTGGCCAACTTGGCCACCGCTGTTCGGACCCTCTCGCCCCAGAGCACCTTGGAGCGCGGCTATTCGGTGGTGCAAAAGAGCGATGGCGAAATTGTGCGCGATGCCACACAACTTATGCAGGGCGAACAGCTCCGCCTTCGCTTTGCTAGCGGCGAAGGAACTGCAACAGCCAATTAGTCCGAGTAGATTGTGGCTATGGCCGAGAAGAAGCAATCCTATGAAGAAGCCCGCGATCAACTTGCACAGATCGTTTCGCAATTAGAGAGCGGACAATCAACTTTAGAAGAATCCCTTGCACTCTGGGAGAAAGGTGAAGCCCTCGCCAAAGTCTGCCAAGAGTGGCTCGATGGAGCTAAAGCTAAGTTAGATGCAGCTCGCCCAGAAAGTGGTGAATAAAGTGCCAGAGTTTTCCTATCGCGACCTTCTTCCTATCGGTGAAGACAAGACTGAATACCGCCTAGTTAGTACCGAAGGTGTCTCGACATTTACCGCTGAAGGTATGGAATTTCTTAAAGTTGCGCCGGAGGCAATTGAAAATTTAACTGCCGAAGCTATTCACGATATCAACCACTATTTGCGCACCGAGCATTTGCAACAACTTTCTAACATCATCAATGACCCTGATGCTTCACCTAATGATCGCTTCGTCGCCCTTGATTTGCTCAAGAATGCCAACATTGCAGCCGGTGGAATCCTGCCGATGTGCCAAGACACTGGTACCGCACTTGTTATGGGAAAGAAGGGCCAGCGCGTACTGACCAGTGCGCAAGATGAACAATCCATATCGCGTGGAGTGTATGACGCCTACACCAGCCTAAATCTTCGATACTCCCAGATGGCGCCAGTAACAACATGGGAAGAGAAGAACACCGGCAATAACTTGCCCGCTCAAATTGAGGTCTATTCAGATTCAGCTCATCCAGATGAATACAACTTTCTCTTCATCGCAAAGGGCGGCGGCAGCGCTAATAAGTCTTATCTCTATCAAGAGACCAAGGCGGTACTCAATCCAAAGTCACTTATGACTTGGCTTGATGAAAAACTTCGCTCACTTGGTACAGCTGCCTGTCCTCCGTATCACCTAGCAATTGTTATCGGCGGAACCAGCGCCGAACTGACAATGAAGACGGCAAAGCTTGCGAGTACTAAGTATTTAGATTCACTCCCAACATCTGGCGATTCCAAAACAGGTCACGGCTTCCGCGACATCGAACTTGAACAACAAGTCCTTGAACTAACCCGCACATTGGGAATTGGTGCTCAATTCGGTGGCAAGTATTTCTGCCACGATGTCCGCGTAGTACGCCTGCCCCGTCACGGCGCCTCACTTCCAATTGCGATTGCAGTCTCCTGTTCGGCCGACCGCCAAGCAAAGGGCAAGATCACCAAAGAGGGTGTATTCCTTGAGAAGTTAGAACAAGATCC
>CAIUHB010000062.1 GCA_903898855.1 uncultured Actinomycetes bacterium
GATATCCAAACCATTCAAGAGCAAGCTGAATCAGCGATGAACTCTGGCGAATTAGATATCAATAATCCGCAATCCATTCAGATTGCAATTAATCAAGGACTATTTACGCCAGAGCAATCGCCAAAGCAAGAAGCGGCACTTACTCGCCTTGAAATAGCGTTGGCTTTAATTGAAGGATGGATTGATCACGTCACAACAGCAGCAGGTGCTGAGCGTCTTCCATCTTTTGCAGCACTCAACGAAACACTTCGTCGTCGTCGCGCAACCAACGCCCCAACTCAACAACTCTTCGCACAACTATTTGGATTACACGTTTCACCACGCAAGAGTCGCGAATGCTCGAAGTTCTGGAGTGATGTCACTTCATTAATTGAGATCAAAGGCCGGGATGCTAGATGGGAAGATCCAGCTTTTCTTCCTGGCGCTGATGAGATTGGTGATGCTAAGAAATTCTTGGATAGCACCACAGTTCCAGATGATCTCTCTGGCTTGATCTAGCTAGTTACCAGTCACATAAATCCAGGCATTTAAAACCAGGTATATAAAACCGCTCATAAAAAAGACGAAATCCCCGGGCGCACGATTCGTTATTTGCCTTCCCCTTGCAAATAATGAACGGTTATCCGAGGACTTCGTTGGGCTGAACCTACGATAAGTGATGCCTCGAATCAAACTCGTAACGCAATTTTTTACGCGTGAATTTAAATTTTTTTAGTTGCATTTCTCGCCAATAACTTGTATTGGAGCGAGCTCTTCGGATTGAAAACTATCTCCTGGCGTTGCTCCATCAATTGTTAATAACTTGTTGATAACTTGGGGGAATTAGTGGAGAACCCGAGAAATCGGTGGATAACTTTTGATCTCGGCTTAGGAAGCTTTCAAGCGGGATATTGAGTTCATCGGGGTGAGGGCTCTCTAAAAGTAATCGCGAAAGCGCTGCAGGTAGAGAAAGGCAGGGGTTTACTCATGGCGACCTCCAACTTCCTCCAGCAAGAGTTGTTCCCAGATAGCCTCCCGAAGGTGCCAGCCGCCTCAAGTAAGAGCTCCGGGGCGATAGCCCATCCACTTTCAAGCGATCTACCCGCCTTTCGCGTCATTCGCAGCGCTCGCCGAAAGCGCAGCATTCAGGCTTTTCGGACAAATGGCGTCATCGAGATTCATATCCCTGCCAAAGTGAGCCGCAAGCAGGAGCAAGAGCTAATCCCCGAGATGATCGCTCTGGTCCTCAAGCGCGAAGCGAAGGTTCGAAAGAGCGATGGCGAACTCCTGCACATGAGCGCAGAGCTTCTCGGTGCCTTTCTTCCAGAATTTAGCGAGCGCCCAGCCTCAGTTACTTGGCGTCCGATGCGAGAGCGTTGGGGTTCGTGCACCACAGATGATCGAACTATCCGTATCTCGGATCGACTTATCTCGGCGCCGGAATATGTCATTCGATTTGTGCTCTTCCATGAACTCATCCACCTGCGAGTGCCTGGCCATGGCGATGAGTTCTATGCCCTCTTGGAGCGTATGCCCGATAAAGATCGAGCAGAGGCCTTCCTCGAGGGTTATGAGGCGGGAATTGCCGCTCGCTCTGATGGCGATGAGATTACAGTCATCTAGAGTTTTACCGAAAAATTCGGACATTTCGACCTAATTTCTTAGCCACACGCTTAAAAACCTGTGAATTTTCACGCCTAGCGAGCGTGTGCGGGGTATCGTCCTCTCATACGCACACGGGTTGCAGAGAATCTGCCTCCTCGCGAGTGCGGCGATTGGAGGGCCAAAATGGCTGAAGAATATAAGGGTGAGGCCTACTGCGTTAAGTGCAAAGAGAAGCGTGCCTTCGAAGGACACGTCAAAGTCTCTGATTCTGGTCGTCGCATGGCACAGGGCATCTGCCCAGTCTGTGGCACCAAGGTCAACCGCATCTTGGGCAAGGCTTAATCACTAAGTTTCACAAGAGTTGATCTAGAACTGCGCGCTCGCTGCAAAGCCTTCGCATTTAAGTTCTAGGTAAAGCTCTCAGTTAGGCGCTCTGCGAGATTCACTTCTTGCGGGGCGTCTCTCTTTTTCTCCAGCGGCGCACATAATTTCTGTGGCGGTGCCAATCCCCATTGCGCTCGCCAAGGCTAGGTCAATGTCCGAGCCATGTATTCAGCAAAGTCAGCTGCCAAATTCAGAGCCAGCTGTTTCAGCAATCCCATTGCCAATTCCTTTACCAACTACTCCGCCAACAGCCGATAACGAAAAAGCCCGCCTCAAGGAATATCGCCCACGGCTAAAGTCTGGCGTCCTCTGGTTTCGCACTCGCACATCTGATTCGAACCAAATTTATATTGGGTTACATAAACGCGGACTCCTACTTGATTACTCACCCGAGCTCATTCGAATCTTGGAGATGATGAGCGAAGCAGGGTTGGGTACTCAGCAGGTCAGCCACGAAGATCCATTGCTACTTAGGTTGGTTTTACATGAATTAATCTCACATGATTTAATTGAATCGCAGCAGCCAGATATTGAACGCTTCGCTTCTCTTTCTGGTTTACAGCGCGAGAGTTTTATAGCGAGAGCAGAGCCTGAGTTTGCCCTCGCATCTTGGCGGAGAATAAGCACTAGACAAGTTGCTGATAATCGATCGCGAGTTGATGAAGTACTAGAGCGAGCTTCATTTTCTATTTTAATATTTGGCACCAATCGCCTGGCCTACTCTTTATTAGCAGCGCTTCACGCAACTGGCTTTACTCAAAGTTTGATAATTCCTCGACGCACACATCACTCCCCCGTTAATAAACGAGTAGAACTCGGGGAGCTATGTGGAATAACCCTGGGCCTATCCGACTTGGGAAAAAGCCATGCCGAGGTGAGTAAAGGCATTGCCCAACGTGCTGGGTTATCGCATGATGGCCAGAGCAATCCGAGGCCAATTACTCATCCTTCGCTGATAATTGCCACTCAATCGGTCTCGCCAGATCTGATCGAGCGTTGGGGAAATGAGGGAACAGCTCATATTCAAATTGGCGATATCGATGGCAACGAGATAACTCTTGGCCCACTTGTCATTCCCGGAAAAAGTTTATGCACGCGCTGCATCGATATCTCTCGAGCAAAGAAAAATCCGCACCTTGGCCAACTTGCCTTGATGCGGATCTTTCAGAAACCACCCGAGATTCCCGTGGCAGCCCTATCGCTTATCGCCGGGCTGCTAACTTTAGAGATAAGTACCTTTGCCTCAACCGGCGCGAGCAACCTCTTGGAACGCACTCTCACTATCGATCTCCACAATCCGAGTGAGATCACCTCCAGATATTGGACGCGAGAGAGTGAGTGCGGATGTTTCGAGTTTGACTAAACGTGGACGACCGACGCGACGCTTCTGCGCGATAGGACGACCCTCTTGAAATAACTCACCGCCCCACACTCCACAAGGCTCGCTGCGAGATAAGGCTCCCTCTAAGCATGCAACTTGCATCGGGCACCCTCCACAAAGTGACTTTGCATATTCAATCGTGGCGTCATCCTCGGCAAAGAAGGTATCTGGCTCTGCTGTGTGGCAAGGCAAGTTGTAATCAGCGTTGGAGATATCGCTGATTCCCTTCATGGCGTTATCGCCCTCTGCCCAGCCTGGTGTCAGTAGATCGCTTAGGAGAACGCTCATCGTCCTCACCATCCTTTTCTTTGCTCGGTATCGCTTTCGGTTGTGGTTGGTTTTCTTTTTTCTTTTTATTTATGTCCCAGAAAAGCAAAAGGGCCGCTCATCCTGTTAAGGATTTGCGGCCCTGGGGCTGTGTATCGGTTATCCGATAACGCTCCAGGATCCGCTTCCTGTGTACTTATTCCACTTGGCGGCAAAAGCGGCGTTATAGAAATAAGCAGGGGCGGTTGTTGTGTGATGTGTTGGGGTTGATGGTGCAGAAAGTGCGGCTACCTCTGATGACGCGAAGGCAGCAGAAATCGCGCGTGCAGCTTGAAGCTCCACGAGACCATTAACGGTTTGCGATGACATGTGAAGAAGGGTAGCCCAGTTACTTTGGGCCGTGCAAGCTAATTAATTGCTCTGGCATTTGCGGGAGCTACCGTCAGCCTAGGTTCTCGCTCAATTCTTTGGAAGGGGTTGTAAGGGGTTGTATTGGGGCTTGAAAGGGTTGGAAGTCGCTTAAAGCTAGGCCTAAGTGCGGACCAGCCCTCTTAAAAATGGGCTGGGGGTGCCCGAATAAGAGATGTGAACCTGCTTCTTGGCTCGAGTCAGGCCGACATAGAAAAGCCTGCGCTCCTCATTGATCACTTGGCCGGTGCCGGTATCTGCGCCACCTTGAGCGCTACCGGAGTGGCCGCCGGATGCACCGCCGGATGCACCGCTCAATACGCCCCCGGATACACCGAAGGGCATAAAGCC
>CAIUHB010000063.1 GCA_903898855.1 uncultured Actinomycetes bacterium
ACGAGGCGGAAATGGGTCACATCGCTTTGCTTACACAATCGATGAAGCTATTGGCGCGATCGCTGCCGAAGTGAATGACCTCCTAGAGAAGTCAGTTGTTAACGCGGTTGTGCGTTTCACGCCATCACCTGCCCTCACCACCAATCCACACATCGAAGTACTACAACGCCTTCCGCATTTCAAGGATGGGGATTCTTATGTGCTTCAACTCGGTGATATCTATGCGGGCGAAAACCGCCGGTTCATGCTCGATATTGAGGTGCCTGGAATGCCTGCCCTAGGTTTGGTGAAGATTGCTGACATCATTCTGGAATATCTGGATGTGGCGCAGATGCAGGAAATCACCGTCACTCTTCCGGTGCATGTGAATGTCGTGCCTGATGATGTTGCGAAAGGTCGACTATCTGATCCAATTGTGCGAGCTGAGCGACTGTTGATTACAGCGCAGAGCCAGAAAGCTGAAGCGATTGAAGAGCTCCGCAACGGTGAAAGTAAGAGCGCGGCAAAGCGATTGAAGTCCACTTCCGAAAATCTCCGTCGACAGGCAAGTGATATCAAGGTGACGGATGAGCGAACCGCTGAATCACTGAAGATAATCATCGCCGAAGCTGATCAGATGGACCTCCTTGCAAAGTCAGCCGAGCAGGATGACGTCCAGTACTCATCCAAGCGATTGATGGAGAACTTCTCCGCAAATTCCCGCTCGCGTAAAGAGCGAAACCCGCGCGAAATCTTTCCTGAAGAGAATAAGTGAGGCGAACGTATGAAAAAGAAAGTATCTATTGTTCATTCCGCGTCTTATGCCAATTGGTTCTTCTCGGATGACCATCCGACGCGATCGAGCGTGTTGGAAACCTTGGCTCTATCGCTAGTGGCGTGAACTTTGCAAGTTACATCCAAAGTAAACCTATTTTGGGTAAAGAAAACGAAAGGTAGTTAAGTGAAAAAGATTAATTTGATAGCGGTCGCGCTATCACTCTTCACCGGATTTCTATTGGGGACATCCGGAACAGGATTTGCACAAGCGGAAGATTCTATTGCGCCAGTCGTTGCCCAAGGCGATTTACTGAAAGTGTGCATTGATAAAAAGAGCGGTGTCATACGCGCAGCTAGCGCATGCAAAAAGACTGAGAAGGCGTATGTCTTAGGGGGCCCTGGTCCGCAAGGCCCACAAGGGGAAAAGGGAGACACGGGTTCAACCGGTCCGCAGGGTCTCCAAGGCTCGCAAGGGCAACAAGGTCTCCAAGGACCTCAAGGCATAAAGGGCGATGTTGGTCCGCAGGGATTGCAAGGTGCAATGGGATTAACGGGGCCAGAAGGATCCATATCTGGGTTGAGACGAGTGACAATCGACTTTCTTTCAGCAAGCTACTTTGGTTGTCCGGGCTTTGGAACAAGTGCGACCGTCGTAGGAAGCGTCTATTACAACTCGTTCAGCACCTTTAATCCAATATCCGTCACGAACAAGACCCTAAGCGGTTGCAGCACAACCGTTTATGCCCCGTAATCGGGAAATTGACTGGAACTTTTAAGGTAGGAACAAGGTTGTGCGGAATATGCACGGCCTTGTTCTGCTTCCACATCCAACACCGCAAGAGTGCCGTAATCTTTGATAGCCGTTGAAAGTGCCACCTTCGCTTATCCTTTCCACGTGAACATTCGTGCCAAAGGCCACTCAAATCGCACCAGACGTGTCGCCCTCCTAATTGCTCCCGTTATTGCCTCTTCGATCTTGTTGTCACAGACAGGAACAACAGCAACGGCGAGCACGGATGGCGCAGCTACCTGTAAAACATCAGGTGGTCTGACCTACCGCGTTGGTGTCGATAGCTGGTATCTCTCCGCATACTCACCTCGTCCAGAGGATGAGGCGATGGAGGTTGCCTTTGGCGATGGAACGAGCTTCTACTCAACGGTGTGGCCTCTTTTTGATGCACCAGTAGCAAATTCACAGGTGGGTCTTGCGTCAACGTGGATCTCTGCAAACCTTTTACAAAACCAGGCGGCGAAGAATCTCACCGGTGCAGCGAAGGATGCTTCGATTCAAACAATCGAAGGAAGTCTTGGCTGGTGGGGCGATACACCATACCGAGTGGCACTTCCTAAATTCGAACCTGGCGTGACTGCAAGTAATTATTCAACTGGTGCTCGTGACTTCTGGGCTGGTCAGCCACTCAAAGAAGGGCAAGGCGGTTGGATCACTCTCAGTAATCAGATCCTGCTTCCACCTGATGGCATGTCCTTTGATTCAACTTCAAGTGGTGCTCAACTTGGTCAGACCTGGCTGAGCCTGCCGTTCCCAAAGACCGGTTCGCAACTCACCCCGCAAGCTGGAACCAATGCATGGACGCTCTTCTTGAACTCATCAAACTTCAAGGGACCTCTTGCATACGTCGAACCGAATTACTGGACCCAAAGCGCTGCCAAATATCCTGAATTGAAAGGCATGACTTTGGACAGCCAGAAAGAACTCTCCTATGTGCTCTCTGGCGAATTCGCAGGAGTCCCTATCTGCGAGGCTAAGGATGCGAATGGCAATACCTATTCCCGCATTCCCCAGATGCAATTTCAAACGGATTCTGATGGCAAGTTCATCTTCGCCCGCGATTATCGTGCTTACGGAGTCGCGGCAATCAATTCACCAATGGCTGATTCCATCAAGAACAATTCAACGCTCCCAACAACATTGGACGCCAACGGAGTTCAGATTCGCCACCTGATTCCAACCGGAAACGATGTCTATCAAGGTGGAGCCGAAGTTCCATACCTTAAGGATCTGCTTACTTTGCAGACCTTTGATAACAACCAAGCGGTTGGGTTCAACCTTCAATCCAAGAACTCCATGGTGAAGTTGCCTTCCTACTTTGTTCAGAAAGGCGTTGTTCGGGAAGCAGCCCCTGCGACCGAAGCACCTGCAGCACTTCAAACGAAGGACTGGTCACCTGCTCCAACTGTGAGGGAGAAGGTTTATCAAGTATTGCCTTGGTATCTCAGCGCCGGCAAGGCGGCATCAACAGATTTGAAAACTGATCTCAATGACGGCAGTACGGTTACTTACCGCTGGTACAAATTTGTAGATCAGCCGATGCTTGCTCGTTACAACCTCACTGAGGATGAGAAAGCAAAGATGCAGGCTCTTGTAGAGAAGATGCAGCGCGAATGGGCCAGCAATCCCCTTCAAGCTGCCCCTTCCGGGGGAACGTTGGCCAAGTTTGACCAAGGTCTACTCGTAAAGCCACCGGCTGGTATGGAATATGGATATGTACCAATTGTTGTGCGTCAGGAAGATACGGTGATAGCTGCCGCAAATGCTGCGAAAGCAACGCCTACCCCAACGCCGAAGCCAAGCGCGACACCGACGGCATCTGCTACGCCAACACCAACTTCCTCGCCTTCCGTGAAGCCATCTCCAACCAAGGCCCCCGCAAAGAAGATCACGATCACATGTGTGAGAGGCAAAAACTCAAAGAAGATAACGGCATTTAAGCCAAAATGTCCGAGTGGGTGGAAGAAGAGGTAGCGTTAGGTGACACTAGGATTTAATCATGATTCCTAAGTTTGATGGATATTTTCATCACGTGCTCAATTACCTAAAGGAAAACGGAGCGGTTCCGTATCCGGTTATTAGAGAAGATATTTTGGATCTCACCGGAGTTACTCCGGAAGAGCGTGAGAAAACCACCGAAAAAGGAACCCAAATTGCCAGTTCACGGGTCCACTGGGCTATTCAATATTTATTCCAAGCAGGTGCACTTAGCAGGCCTGTGCGAGGGGTATACCAAGTCACTCCGCTCGGCATAGCTCTGCTTAATGAGCACCCAAATGGATTTGGCGAATCAACGTTGAAGGCAACAGAGGGCTACCAAAACTGGGTTTCAAGAATTGGGTCAAAGCCGAAGAATGGCGAAAGAACAAATAGCGATTCGGCAGGCGAAGCCCCGCAAGAGTCGATTGAAGCAGCACTTACCGAAATCGAAAACAACATCGCAGCTGAATTAGTCTCCCAAATTCAAGCAATGTCTCCAGAATTTCTTGAAAAAACGGTCCTTCGTCTTCTTGGTGCGATGGGATATGGCGTTGATCAAGATTCCTTAAAACATACCGGTGGACCTGGCGATGAAGGCGTTGACGGAATCATTAATCAGGATGCATTAGGAATTCAGAGGATTTACATACAGGCGAAGCGATATAAAGATGGCAACAATATAAGTCGAGAAACCATTCAATCGTTCATCGGTGCATTACAGGGTGCGTCAGGTGGTGTTTTCATAACTACGTCAGGATTTACCAGCGGCGCGCTGGAATTTGCAAGCAAGCATTTGTCACCGAAAATTGTTTTGGTAGACGGGCCTGAATTAGGCAAGTTAATGCTCAAATATGAAATCGGTGTCATCCCTCGAAGAACCTATAAGTTAATGGAAATTGACGAAAACTATTTTGTCGAGGAATAACCAGTATTTTGGGCAGCGCAGGAATCACAATTTGGGAGCATTTGCTTGTCGCACTCGGCACTTTGAGGTTGGCAGTTTATGAATTCACTTGCCATTCATGGAATCCAAGTACCCTTAAGTCCTTATGCCACTAGTCGAGATTGACCTCAGCAAAGATGCGCTTCAACTAGCCGCTGAACATTTTTCAGGGCTTTACTCCGGAGAACCAGGCTTAAGTTCAATCAAAGGCGGCCAAAGTGCGGCAAACGCGGCGCTGGCTAACCTTGATATCACTCGTTACGCAGAAGATCGCTCAGAGGTATATCCCATTGTCCACCGTGGTGCGAGCGTGCTCTCTCCATACATCCGCCATAACCTATTAACTCTCGATCAGGTTTATCGCGCCGTGAAGAGCGCTCCATTTAAAGACCGTGAGAAGTTTCGCGATGAGCTCTTCTGGCAGGAGTATGCACGTCATCTCTACGCCCGCATTGGTGTGCGACTCTTCGAAAATCTCCGTTACGAGGCAAACGAAACCAGCCAAGGCGACGGCTGGGATAGAGAGATGTTTTGCGTCGACACCGTGCTTACTGAATTAGAGAGAGATGGTTGGTTAGTAAACCAAACTCGCATGTGGATGGCTTCTCAGTGGACCGTCCGTTCCGGTGCTGGCTGGCTCCACGGCCAGGAACGCATGTATCGCGAATTGATCGATGGTTCGCGCGCTGCAAATCTTCTTGGTTGGCAGTGGACGGTGGGTGCTGGAACTGGCAAACCTTACGGATTCGCACGGTGGCAGGTAGAGAAACGAGCGCCAGGACTGTGCATGAAGTGTCCGTTAAAGAAGGCCTGCCCAATTCAAGAATTTCCAGAAGAGATAACGCCGCGCCAACTCGATAAGGATCCATTGCTCGATCGCGATTTAGATGTAGAGAAGACCGCTGGGCCAACTCAGGCGGTTAAGAACGGCGCTCCTAAATATGTTCTATTAACGGTGGATTCCATGGGTGATGGTGATCCTGCGCTGGCCGCTAATCCAGATCTTCCCGTTGTATTTGTCTTTAACGAGCAGGCACTCCGTAAGCTCCAGTTAAGTTCACGGCGGATTGGGTTCTATTTACAGACCCTTCAAGATGTGAGCACGAGAAGAGAACTCCGCGCCTACATTGGCAATCCATACGAATTTGCTGCAGAGAACGATGTTGCGGTGACATATGCACCAGTTCCCTCGTTTAAGAAATTTACTAATCTGGCGGAAGTGCACCCTTTCCCATGGTTGCGAGCACCTCACGCGGGCTCGGTGAGAAGCTTCTCCTCGTGGCGACAGAAAGTTGATAAAGGTAATCACTCGTCGGCCGATTCAAAATGAATGAGATAACGGTTATCTTTGACGGGCAATGCGAACTCTGCCGGAATTCAATCGCTTGGACGCGTAAGAAGTTGGAGATAACCGCCATTGATTTCCATAGCGCCGATCTCTCTTCATACTCCTTAACAACGGAAGAGTGCGCTCGAGAAGTCTGGGTAATCTGTGGCGATACTCGAGTCAGCGGTGCCGATGCCGTTCGTTATCTGCTCAATGCGAGAGGAAACCGGAGAACGGCTCTGCTTATCGCTACCTTCGGACCACTATCCCGCGTGGGATATCACTGGGTCGCCAGTCATAGAAATTCCCTACCGGTAAGGCTGCTCTCTCGGGCTTTGGCGAAGGTGGCTTCCTCCTGAAATCACATTTGAAGAATTCGGGCTGGATATACGCAGAGGGAAGGTAAGCCCCACACCAATTGTTGATACCGTTCGCCATGCGAAAAATTGCGAACGTTCCAACCGCCTCCAGCCTTAAAATCAAGATTGCCGGAGCCATGACTTTTCTCTTGGTCTTGCCTCTGCTTTCCATCATTGGCCTCTCATCCGCTCCATCTGCCCACGCCGATGCCAACCCAAATTTTGGCAAAGTGGCAATGTCTGGCAATGGGCAGGTTATCTACACAATGAATCGCGGTGGCAGTATTTGGAAGAGCGTTGACACCGGAATGACTTGGGGCGTCACGGCGGCAGGGACCTATTCATGGAGCGCACTCGCAACTTCGCAAGATGGTTCAGTAGTCGCAGCTGGAACTATCGATACAAAGGCAATCTACGTTTCACATGATGGTGGCGCATCCTGGAGCCGAAACGATCTCGGCGGAACCCACAGCTGGCGCTCAATCGTCGTCTCGAACGATGGATCGATAATCCGCGCTATTGATGACAGCGACACCAATCTCTTTGAATCTTTCGACGGTGGAGGTACTTGGTCAATCAACGCAACCCTTCCTACGGTAGAGGCAGCAGGCGAGGACAGTTCGAGCGGTTGTCCCGGATCCCGCCGAAATATCGACGGCACATGTTCAATTCGCAGTTGGGTTGAGATAACCATGTCAGGTACCGGCAACAAGGTTGCGCTCTATCCTACGACTGGTGGCCAATACTCATCTGAACGCCAACTCTTTATCTCCCAAGATGGCGGATCAACTTGGACAGAGTCATTAGGCTGTTGCCGCGATCAAGCGCGAACAGGTCAAATTGCATCATCGCGTTCGGATACAAACTGGACCATCATGATGGGTAACTACGCTTCGTATCCTTCGTACATTCGTTATGATACAAATACTTCTACATGGAACTTCACACCACTCTTAACTGAAGAGATTAGTTGGAATCACTTCGCGGTCGCAGCCGATGGCGATAAGGCAATATTTGTTGGTAACTACGGGCACCTCTACACAGGTTCAAATTCAACAAGCTTTACTCGGCCGTTTTCTTCGACCGCATACACATTCTCCGACGTTGTAATCTCGGATGACGGCACTATCCAAGGGGCGATGGATACGTACACCGGAGTTTTTTATATCTCCACAGACTCTGGTGCCACCTTCACTGCTCGGGGAGTCTTCTTAACTCCACTCTACATTTCCAGCCCGAATGATAACCAAACAATTAATTACACCAAGGGCCAGAACATAACCGATTCAATTTCCACAGTCGGTGGACTTCCTAATTATTCATATTCAATTACTAGTGGCGTGTTGCCACCGGGAATTACCTTTGATACTCGGACCGCGATCTATTCCGGAACTCCTACGGAATTCGGAGTTTTCCCAGTTACTTTTATGGTCTCCGATAGCCAAATTCCGAGTGAGACTCTCTCAGTGCACGTTACTTTCTCCAACCCAGTACTTAGCGTAGGTAGCTCGTACCCTGGAAATTCTGTCAACATCTATAGCAATGTAATGGTCGCTGACTCCCTGATAAACATTAACGGTGGTGTCTCGCCGCACACGGTTCGCGTCACAAGCGGGGCGTTGCCAGATGGCCTTTCCATTGACGATAACGGACAACTCACCGGAACAACAATTGCGCCTGGATCCTTTTCCGTCACACTTCAAGTGACTGACGGTGATTCACCTGCAAATTCTGTCAGCAAAGATTTTACAATTAACGTCCTTCCACCATTTGTGCAGGCATCAAGTGTCTCCAAAGTAGTAAGCGTCGATGCACCACAAAACTTGGTGACATCCGGAAACTACGTTTACTTCATGGCAGGAACTGCAGAACATGGAGTACAGTTATGGCGAACCGATGGCACCGAGACTGGAACATTAGAGATAGATAACGCCGGAGGAGTCAGTGGAAGCATCCGTGACGACCTTTACCCTTATGACATAACGCCTTGGAAGGGCGGGGTGGCTTTCCTAGGGAATACGCCTAACTCATACTCGATCTATACCAGCGATGGAACTGAGACGAATACCGTTCCACTCGATTTAGTTGCTGCGCTCAATCCGGGCGGAGGCACAAGTAATACCCCGTATTACTTCCTTGTGGCATTTAAAGACCACCTTTACTTTGTGGATCAGTACGGAGTTCTCTGGGGAACCGATGGCCAAGGCCATACCTTCCAAACTCCGGTTACAGATGGTCCATCCTGGTTGAATGTCACCGGCGATGTGATGACATACTCGCAAAGTGGTGTCATTTATACATATGATGGATTAGAGAGCGGCACCGTTCACGCGCTCCCAATCGATTCGAGTATTACTAATGTCGCAAATGTCACGGCG
>CAIUHB010000064.1 GCA_903898855.1 uncultured Actinomycetes bacterium
CAGCGGTCTGATTTTCTACGTTTCTATCTGAAGTGTTTGTAGGGGTAGCGTCGTTATAACCGCCCGAGGTGACCGGTTTAGCGGCTTTTTCTACCCTATCGGCAATTTCAGCAAAGGCTGATTCGTTGTAATGAATAAAGCTGACGCCTTTGAGAAAGCTCTGAACAGATAATCCACTGGAGTGGCAAGCGCATCCACCTGTGGGAAGCACATGGTTTGAACCCGCCGCATAATCTCCCAAGGAGACTGGTGAGAATCTTCCTAAAAAGACGGCGCCAGCATTTCTAATCCCCCGCGATGTTGCAACTGGATCTGCAGTAAGTAGTTCTAGGTGCTCGGCAGCATATGCGTTCACTACATCAATTCCCTGACTTTCGTCATCGACTAAGACTAGTGCTGATTGAATTCCAGTGAGTGCTTCTCGAATCCGCTCCTGATGTTTGGTAAGGCTGACGCGACGTTCTAATTCGAGTTGTACTTGCTCCCCAAGCTCAACCGACGTAGTAACCAAAATGGCGGCGGCAATAACATCGTGTTCTGCTTGGCTAATAAGATCGGCTGCCACCTCGCTGGCGATCGCGCTCTTATCTGCCAGTACTGCTACCTCGGTTGGGCCGGCCTCGGAGTCAATTCCGATCAAACCACGTAGTGCGCGCTTCGCTGCAGCGACATAAATATTTCCTGGACCGGTCACCATATCTACTCGCTCGCAAACTCCATCGACGCCATATGCGAACATGGCAATCGCTTGCGCGCCACCGATCGCGTAGACCTCGTCAATTCCAAGCAACGCACAGGTCGCCAAGATCGTTGGGTGTGGCAGGCCGCCATTTTCACGTTGAGGAGGTGAAGCAACAGCAATGCTAGGCACTTGTGCGATCAGCGCCGGAATAACATTCATGATTACAGAACTTGGATAGACCGCTCGCCCACCCGGAACATAAAGTCCAACGCGATCTACCGGAATTTGTTTATGAGTGATTACGCCACCGTCGATCACTTTCGTTGTGATATCACTCCGAACCTGATCAAGATGACCAATACGAACTCGCTCAATGGCGACTTCCAGAGCTTCGCGAATTTTGGGGTCAAGCGTTGAGAGCGCTGCCTCGATATCAGAGCTAGCTACCTTGATGGTTGCCGGGCGAACTCCATCGAAACGTTCTGCTAGATCCAACAAATCACTTTCACTCCCTCGTGAGACCGTAGCCAGAATTGGCTCAATGGCTTTGAGGGCAGTATCAATATCCATTTCAGCGCGCGGCAATAATCGCTGGTATTCAGATTTGGAGAGCCGTTGACCTCGCAGGTCGACCGTGCGGAGAGAGAGTGGCTTCACCCGATAATTCTAGAGGCAATCAGGGCCGAGCAGAGATTTTAAATCCGCGCTCAAGCTGGGCGATGCCGTCACCCGAAGCGAGTCATCAATTTTGAGAACTAGCCGCTTCTCGCCATCGGAGAGTCGCAGGTTGACCTCCCGTTTGCCAGGATGTGAAGCAAGAATCTCTTTGATTCGCTCAACCACCGGTGGAGTACACCGTGACTGCTCTAGTGAAATCACAAAGGGGCCCGCCATAGCTGCCGAACCGGTAGAAATATCGGGTAGCGAGAGATCGAGCGCGCTTATTTTTATCTGTTCTTCTCGCTTATCAACACGTCCACGAACTACAACGACTCGATCCTCAATCAGATTAAGCGCATGTTTGGTGTACGAATTTGAGTAGAACATGACATCAATGGCGCCTTCGAGATCTTCCACAGTAACAATCGCCCACGGCGCACCCTGTTTGGTCACCTTTCTTTGGATCTGGGTTATCAAGCCACCGATCGAAACGATGGCATCGTGTCCGATGGTCTCGTCATACACCTGACTTATCGGCATATCCACCGCAGCTCGCAAGAGATGTTCGACTCCTAAAAGCGGGTGGTCGGAGACATAGAGGCCAAGCATCTCGCGTTCATAACTCAGGAGTAGAGCTTTCTCCCACTCAGTTTCGGGAACTCGGAGTTCTTCGCCGCCAATACTTGCGGTCGCTTCACCGGTGGCAGAGCCAAAGAGATCAAACTGGCCAATTGCTTCTGCTCGCTTGCTCTCGGCGACTGAATCCAAAGCTTCGAGATAAATATGCATCAAGCCCTTGCGAGCATGACCCAGGGAATCAAATGCTCCACCTTTAATCAAAGATTCAATTGTCTTCTTGTTGCATACGATCGAGTCAACTTTCGCCAAGAAATCTCCGAAGGATGTGTATCGACCCTTCTCCGCTCTGCGAGCCACAATCGAGGCAACAACATTCTCGCCCACATTTCTAATTGCAGTGAGACCAAAGCGAATATCTTCGCCCAGCGGGGTGTAATCAGAACCCGATTCATTGACATCTGGTGAGAGAACTTTGATGCCCATTCTGCGACATTCATTGAGGTAGAGCGCTGATTTATCTTTATCATCGCGCACGCTAGTGAGAAGTGCCGCCATATATTCGGTGGGATAGTTCGCCTTAAGGTAAGCCGTCCAATAGGAGACCAGGCCATAACCAGCTGAGTGAGCTCGGTTAAAGGCGTAGTCCGAGAATGGAATCAGCGTCTCCCACAACTTGGCAATCGCACCGGTAGAGAACCCACCATCCTGCATTCCCTTTTCAAAATTCACATACTCTTTATCCAGAATATCTTTGTTCTTCTTACCCATCGCCTTACGTAGGAGATCTGCGCGTCCCAAACTAAAGCCCGCGAGTTTTTGAGCGATGGCCATTACTTGTTCCTGATAAACAATCAGACCGTATGTGTCACCCAAAATATCGGAAAGAGCTTCGGTCAACTCTGGATGAATAGATTCAACCGGCTTGCGTTTATTTTTTCGATCGGCGTAATCAGTATGTGCGTTAACGCCCATGGGGCCAGGGCGATAGAGCGCAATCACAGCAGAGATATCTTCAAATGAATCGGGCACCATCTGGCGCAGCAGACCACGCATGGGACCACCATCGAGCTGGAAAACACCAAGGGTTTCACCTCGGCCAAGTAGCTCATAAGTCTTCGGATCGTCCAAAGTCAAAGTAGCTAGGTCAACATCTACTCCCTTATTTGCTTTGATGTTGAGAAGGGCGTCATCTAGAACCGAGAGATTTCGAAGTCCCAAGAAGTCCATCTTGAGTAGACCGATAGATTCGCAGGCACCCATATCAAATTGAGTAATAATCGCGCCGTCGGCTTCCCGGCGATGAATTGGGATAACGTCAAGCAGCGGATAGCGAGAGAGAATTACACCAGCGGCGTGGACTCCCCATTGGCGCTTGAGACCTTCCAAACCAATTGCGGTATCAACAATCTTCTTGGAATCTGGGTCGCTCTCATACAGCGAACGAAATTCGCCAGCCTCACCATAACGATCATTATCTTTATCAAATACGCCAGCCAAACTAATATCTTTACCCATCACAGTTGGCGGCAAAGCCTTAGTTAATTTATCGCCGATCACATATGGATAGCCAAGTACGCGAGTGGAATCCTTAAGCGCTTGCTTAGATTTAATTGTTCCGTAAGTAATAATCTGCGCAACTCGATCTTCACCATATTTCTCGGTGGCGTAAGCAATCATTTCTGAGCGACGACGTTCATCGAAATCTAGATCGATATCTGGCATCGAGATGCGCTCTGGATTAAGAAAGCGCTCAAACAAAAGTCCGTGCTTAATCGGATCTAGCTGAGTGATTCCCAACGCATAGGAGACTAATGAGCCAGCGGCGGAGCCGCGACCAGGTCCAACTCGAATTCCCACCTCTCTGGCATGTGCACACAAATCTGCAACAACCAGGAAGTAACCAGGAAATCCCATCTTTACCATTACATCTAATTCATAATTTAAACGCTCGAGATAATCCGACGGGATTTCTCCGCCCAGGCGATCAGATAGCCCCTGCGTTGCCAAAGTTCGAAGCCAGGAATCCTCGGTCTGGCCTTTAGGTACCGCGAACTCCGGCATCAGGTTTTCGTTCTCGCGCATCACGACGTTGCAACGTTCGGCAATCAGAAGGGTATTTTCACAACTCTCAGGAATATCTTTAAAGAGTTCGCGCATGGATGCAGCGCTCTTGAGGTAGAACTCATCATTATCAAATTTAAATCGCTTGGGATCGGCCATGGTGGAGCCTGATTGGACGCAGAGCAGAGCCTCATGAGCCCCGGCATCTTCATGCTTTGTATAGTGGAGATCATTCGTCGCCAGCAGCGGCAACTTCAAATCTTTTGCTAACTTCATCAAATCGGCTTTGACGCGTGTTTCGATTTCGATGCCATGATCCATGACCTCAAGGAAGTAATTATCGGCTCCAAAAATATCTCGGAAATCATTCGCCGCCGCTTTCGCTTCTCGGTAGGCACCCATACGTAAACGAGTCTGAACTTCTCCACCAGGGCAACCAGTAGTTCCAATTAAGCCTGTTGCATATTTAGAGAGTAACTCTCGATCCATTCTTGGCTTGTAGTAATACCCTTCCAACGAAGCAAGTGAAGCCAATTTGAAGAGATTTGCTAAACCTTCATTGTTTTCGGCAAGCAGCGTCATGTGCGTATAGGCGCCGCCACCCGAGACATCGTCCTCTCCTCCGTCGGCCCACTTCACGCGCCGCTTTTCAAATCTACTTTCTGGAGCAACGTAAGCTTCGATTCCAATAATTGGTTTTACACCAGCTTTAGTCGCCTTCTTATAAAAGTCGTACGCGCCGAAAACATTTCCGTGATCAGTAATAGCAATCGCGGGCATCTCTTGCCGGGCAACTTCTTTAACGAGCTCTTCTACCCGCGCTGCACCATCGAGCATGGAGTACTCCGTATGCACATGCAAATGCACAAAATTCTCGGAGGCACCTTTAGGGCTCGGATTGGTGGACATTTATCGGAGATTACTACTGAGGCTAGAGCGAAGGGTGCTCTGCCAAGATTTTCAGGGAGCGTGTCAGGTCTGCCGGGTATTCCGTCTCAAACTCAATCCGCTGACCTGAGGTGGGGTGAATAAAGGAGAGCCGCTTGGCGTGAAGCCATGGACGCCTAATCTCCAATCGGTCAGAGATAGTGTGGTCGGCGCCATAGGTCACATCTCCAACTAATGGATGTCGCAGCGCGGAGAAATGAACTCTAATTTGGTGAGTGCGACCAGTCTCTAATTCAATTTCGAGAAGTGATACTGCTGGGAAAAATTCGAGAGCGGTGTAATGGGTGATGCTGGGCTTTCCATCGGCGACAACGGCAAAGCGATAATCCTCGCGCGGATGGCGATCGATGGGAGCATCAATGGTGCCTT
Organism: uncultured Actinomycetes bacterium; assembly: GCA_903898855.1. Next base: position 5,300 of record CAIUHB010000064.1, read on the forward strand.
CCGAAGGATCCATATGACCTTGTACTAATGCGTGATAGATCTTATGAACAGTGCGGTCACGGAATTGTTGTTTTAAGTGACTATAAGAATTTTCATTCTTGGCAACAACCATGAGTCCGGTGGTCCCGACATCGAGTCGATGCACGATTCCCTGTCGCTCCGCTGCTCCACTTGTAGAGACTTGGTACCCGGCAGCAACTATCGCGCCGATGACAGTGGCGCCAGTCCAACCTGGACTTGGATGAGCTGCGATACCGGCCGGCTTATCAATCACAATGACGTCATCATCGTCGTATACAACTTTGAGGCCATCGATAGGCGTCGGTTGCAGTGAGGGCGGCGCCTTTGGGGCTGGCATTAAAATTTCTATAAATTGATCGGTCGTAACCTTCTCGGATTTAGCTAGCTTCTTGCCGTGAGCTGTCACCTCTCCAGCCTCGATAAGAGAGACGATAACCGATCTGGAAAGTCCTAAAAGTCGAGCTAAGGCAGCGTCGATCCGCTCACCGTTAAGGCCTTCTGGTACGAGTACAACCTTGCTCTCTCGTACGCCACTCTGCTCGGTATTCATGCGCTCCTGTCGTGGGAAATCGGTTTAATGCCGCGCATTGATAAGTACACGATTAATCCCGCACCGATAACAATAGAGGTATCTGCCAGATTAAATATCGGCCAATGTGGGAGCTTGATCCAATCTATGACCCGACCCTGCAAAGGTGAGCTGGCCCGAAAAACTCGATCAACTTCATTGCCCATAACTCCCCCAAGAATAAAGCCGAGGGCCACCGCCCAGATCTGAGAGGTGAGCTTTGCCCCCCACCAGAAAATTGCCAGGATCGCCAGAAAACCAAAGAGCGAGAGAAAAAGCGTCTTGCCTTGAGCCAGGCTAAATGCGGCACCAGAGTTTGCAGCTAACTCCAATTGCACGAACGAACCTATTACTTTAAACGGAGCCGTAGTTAGGTATTTAAGAGCTATCGATTTACTCAGCAAATCAATAAGTAATACTGCGAAGGCGACCAGTGAGAGTCGCCGACGAATTGCTAAATTCAGCGACGTTCTTCTTTCTGCTTACAGACCATGCATAGAGTTGCTCGTGGAAAGACTTGTAGGCGCGCCTTGCCGACTGAATTGCCACACTCTTCGCAACGACCATAACTCTTGTTGTCGATCCGCTCTAGTGCGCGTTCGGTCTGCAAGACCATATCTTGCGCGTTATATACCAATGACATCTCATGTTCGCGTTCGAAAGTTTTGGTACCGGCATCTGCTTGATCATCTCCTGCGCCTACGCCAGCCGAGGTGATGAGATCTTCCATCTCGCTTTCGGCCTCTGCTAATTCAGCACGGAGTCGTTGCAGATCCTTGGTGAGTTCAGCGCGCATCGCCTTAAGTTCTGCTGCGCTCCAACTTTCGGAACCTTCTTCAACAATTAGAGGAGCTGGGGCAGCCTTGATTGGCTTGAGGCCAGCGCCTTTTTTGGTGCTCTTAGTTGGACGTGGTGGTGGGGTCATCACCAAACGACGCTCTTCTACAACAACTTCTGGACCGTTATTTGTCTCGCGCGGAGTGACGGTAATAGTTGTGGAGTCGCCAGTTGTGGTCTGTTGGAGCTTGGCTGGAAATGGCTTTCCCGGAGCACGCTTTCCTAAAGTTGGTTTAACAATATTTGGTGAACGAACTTTTGCGGCAGGTTTTGCTGGAGCCTTCTTTGCTGGGGCAACCTTCTTTGCTGGCGCTTTTTTGGCGGCAACTTTTTTCGCTGGGGCTTTTTTAGCCGGGGCTTTCTTGGCCGGAGCTTTCTTGGCTGGGGCCTTCTTGACTGGGGCCTTCTTTGCGGCAGCCTTCTTGCCCGCTAGTGCTTTTGCAATTTTCTTAATGGCCACGAGACCCACATCCTTATTAATACCGGCAACTCTTGCTGATTTGGCTAGATAGCCAATAATCACCTGCGGCGCAAAGGTTAGAACCTGCAGCGGGCAAACACCAACTTTGCCGCGCTAGACTGCAACCTTATTCTCTAGGATTCTTCAGGATTCTTCAGGATTCTTCACTTCTCAAGTTAGGTGGCTAGGCATGGGCGTAAAGGCAGGCGAATTTAAGAGCCTTGCCCCCGCCATCGACCTTCCAGCAGTAGAACACGACATTCTTAATTTCTGGGAGACTCAACAAGTCTTTGCTGCCACGCTCAAAGCACGGGCAGATGCACCCTCCTGGACTTTCTATGAAGGTCCGCCTACCGCAAATGGAATGCCCGGAACGCACCACATTGAAGCTCGAGTATTCAAGGATCTCTTTCCACGTTTCCAAACCATGAAGGGCAACTTAGTTATCCGCAAAGCTGGATGGGATTGCCACGGACTGCCGGTTGAGATTGCAGTTGAGAAAGAACTTGGCTTTAGCGGAAAAGGCGATATTGAGAAATATGGAATCGCTGCGTTCAATGACAAGTGTCGAGAATCGGTACAACGACATGTAGATGCTTTCACAACAATGACTCGGCGTATGGGTTTCTGGGTGGACTTCGACGAGGCCTACTGGACCATGTCGAGTGAATATGTAGAGAGCGTGTGGTGGTCGCTCCAACAGATTTGGAAGAAGGGCCTACTAGTCCAAGATCACCGAGTCGCACCTTATTGCCCTCGCTGCGGAACCGGCCTCTCCGATCACGAACTGGCTCAAGGATACGAAACAGTTACCGATCCTTCAGTCTATGTTCGTTTCCCGGCAACATCTGGTGCGATTGCTGAACTTGGCGCCAGCTTCTTGGTCTGGACAACCACTCCCTGGACCTTGGTTTCAAATACCGCCATCGCAGTTAATCCAAAGGTTGAGTATCAAGTCATAGAACTGACCATCGACGAGAAGAGCGAGCGAGTTGTTATCGCTGCAAATCTTGCTCACGTGCTTGGTGGAGAGCAGAAAGTGCTCGCGACTTTCACCGGCAAAGAACTTGAGCGCACTACTTATTCTCGCCCATTTAACTATCTCGATATCCCAGATGCTCACTTCATTGTTCTGGCTGATTACGTCACCATTGAGGATGGAACTGGCTTAGTACACCAAGCCCCGGCATTTGGCGCCGATGACTTAACTGTCTGCCGTTCTTATAACCTTCCCGTTGTAAACCCAGTTAATCCAGATGGAACTTTCGAGGCATCGCTTCCAGAAATCGGTGGGCTTTTCTTTAAAGAGGCCGATAAACCGCTCATTAAAGATCTGAAAGCTCGCAATCTCATCTTTAAGCACACCCAATATGAGCACTCGTATCCACATTGCTGGCGCTGTCATACAGTCTTGATCTATTACGCACAACCATCGTGGTACATCAAGACCACGCTGATTAAAGAGGCGCTTTTGCGCGAGAATCAAAAGACTGATTGGCATCCAGAGACAATTAAGACTGGACGTTACGGAGATTGGCTCACAAATAATATTGACTGGGCCGTTTCGCGAAATAGATATTGGGGTACTCCCCTTCCGATCTGGCGTTGCGCAAACAAGCATGAGATCTGCATTGGCTCACTCGCCGAATTAGGGATGCTCTCGGGGCAGGAACTTCTTGGCACCGATCCACATCGCCCATTTGTCGATGACATCTCATTTGCTTGCCAAGAGTGCGACCAGAGCATGAACCGTGTGCCTGAAGTTATCGACTGCTGGTATGACTCCGGCTCAATGCCATTTGCACAATGGGGCTACCCTCATAAAGAGGGATCTATCGAGAAGTTTAAGAGCTCGTACCCAGCTGACTTTATTGCCGAAGCCATCGATCAAACTCGTGGCTGGTTCTACACCTTAATGACCATCGGAACGTTGGTATTTGATCAGAGCTCTTACGAGACCGTCCTCTGCTTGGGACACATCTTGGATAAAGATGGTCGCAAGATGAGTAAGCACCTTGGCAACGTTCTAGAACCCGTAGCGCTGATGGATCAACATGGAGCAGATGCAGTTCGTTGGTACATGCTCGCCGCCGGTTCGCCATGGAGCGCCCGCCGGGTAGGCCATGAAGCGATTTCTGACGTGGTTCGCAAAACTTTGCTTACCTATTGGAACACAATTTCCTTCTTCACGCTTTATGCCAAGGCAGCCAAATTTACTGTTGACTCCCCTGCCGCTAACTTAACGACCCTTGATCGATGGATTCTCTCTGAGCTCAATTCACTAATTGCTGGCGTTGATTCAGCCTATGAAAATTACGATTCGCAGGATGCCGGCCGTTTAATTGCAAAATTTATTGATGATCTATCCAATTGGTATGTCCGTCGCTCACGTCGACGTTTCTGGGACGGAGATAACGCAGCACTACACACGCTTTATCGCTGCATCAAAGAACTAACACTTTTGATGGCTCCCATGGTTCCATTCATCACCGAACATGTCTGGCAAGAATTTGTACGCATCGCCGAGCCAGCCGAACAACTATCGGTTCACCTCTCTGACTTCCCAATCTCCAAGAACGCTGAAATTGATCTCGCACTCTCAGATTCAGTTCAGCTCACTCGCCGTTTGGTAGAGCTTGGCCGCTCTGCTCGCGCTGAATCAAAGGTGAAGATTCGCCAACCACTTAGCCGGGCTCTGGTTGCTGCCGCCGGATGGTCCAAGGTAGATCCAGAGATCGCCGCCCACGTTGCCGATGAGCTCAATGTTCAAAAGTTAGATGACATTTCGGTCGCTGGAGCTGATTTGGTCAATATCAGCATCAAAGCAAACTTCAAATCTATTGGCGCGCGCTACGGCGCTGATGTGCAAGAAATCGCTAAGGCGATTGCATCGGCTGATGCCACTTCACTTGTCAAAGAACTTCGTGCACATCAAAGTGCCGATATTACTTACGGCTCAGCCAAGAGCGCTTCACTCACCATCGAAGATCTCGTCGTGACCGAGACTCCAAAGGCTGGCTGGTCAGTCGCCTCCCACTCCGGTGAGAGTGTGGCCCTTGATCTAGAACTCACACCTGAACTCATTCAGGCAGGACTAGCACGCGAGATTATTAGAGCAATTCAAGAAGAACGTAAGCAATCTGGTTTTGATATTAGCGATCGCATTAACGTCTCGTGGTCTGCACCAGCCGCGGTTGCGCAAGCGCTCATTGCAAATCAAGACTTAATTGGCGAAGAAGTCTTGGCGCTCTCATTTACACAGATCGATGGCCAGCAAGATTATGCTGGACGAGAAGTCGAACTCTGGTTGGCTTTAACTAAAGCTTAAGCAATACTCAGTACTAAGCGGCCGATTAATTGGGCGGCGACTAGAACCACAATAAAAGAGAGATCAACAGCGACTGGGCCGATACGTAGCGGCGGAATGAATCGTCTTACTGTGCGCATCACTGGATCAGTAACGCCGTAGACAAACTCAGCTAATACCAAAACTATTCCGCGGGGGCGCCACTGTGGCGCAAACATCCTCGCGTAATCCAAAATTACGCGAGCAAAGAGAAGAAGAACGAATAATTGAATTACTGAATAGAGAATACTGCCAATGGCTGGCATCTAGATCAGCTCTGGTTGAAGAAGCTTGACTGTCCACCAGCAGAGTTACCATCGGTTGTGACCGAGACATTTGCTGGAGTAAGTAGAAATACTTTGGAAGTTACGCGCTCAATCTTTCCGTAATGACCGAAGACGAGTCCAGATGCGAAGTCAACAAAACGCTTGCATTCACTCTCATCGACATCACTGAGATTCATGATGACTGGCTGACCATTTCGATACTGTTCACCAACTGCTCGGACATCTGCATACACGCGTGGCTGAATTGTTACGATGCGATCCATCGGAGCTGCGGTTGGAGCAGAAACCACTGGTGCTGGACGAGAGATTGATGTGTGAACCGGTGTGACACCAGCTGCGGCAGGATTTGCAGGGCGCATATATGTAGGCAACTCGCTGGTCTCTTCATGACGGGCATGTGAGAGAGCTCGGAACCCACGGCGTGGTTCGGCCACTGCAACTTCGACTAACGACTCTTCTAGCTCCTCGTCATCGACGAGACCTAGGTAATTTGCCATCTTCTTAAATGCTTTAGCCATAGGTAAATTTTAAAGGGGTAATCAACGAGAACCGAGGATTGAACTACCCACTCGTATAAGTGTCGCACCCGCAGTAATAGCCGCCTGGAAATCATTACTCATTCCAGCCGAGAGGGTGCTGAGTTGTGGCCATCGGGAGCGAAGCGGTGCCTGCAACTCGGCAAAACGATGAAAAGCTGAAGCCGGATCTTCACCGAGCGGGGCGACTGCCATCAATCCACAGATATTCAATTTGTACCCATCGATAACTCGGGCGAGAAACTCTCCCAACTCTTCGGGGTCGACCCCTCCCCGTTCGGCTCGTAACACCTGTTCCAGCGCAACTTGAATCAGGATTTTTGCACTCGAACCTATCTCAGCGATTCGAGCAGCATGCTTTACCTCATCCAATGAATGAATGACATCAGCCCAACTGAGAATTGATTTCAATTTATTGCTCTGAATTTGGCCTTGAAAATGCCAGATGCAATCTTCCGGCATTGCCGGAGCTTTCACTGAGCCTTCTTGATCACGATTCTCACCAAAATTGCGGACCCCGAGCTGGTAAAGAATTTTTATATCTTCCAGCGGAAAGGTTTTGGTCACTGCGACCAAAGTAATCTCGGCTGGGTCTCTGCCCGCCGTAAGCGCAGCCTGCTCGATTCGCTGCTGAACAGATTTCAAATTTTGGGCTATTTCCAGATCGCGACTACTCATAAGCTAATGATTCCAGCCATTCTTCCGGTTATCTCATCTCGGCGATATGAAAAGAAGTCTTGGCTCTCCAAAGTGCAGATATCTAATGCGTTGACTCGCACACCTTGCTCCTGCAATTGTGCAACTGCACCTGAACCAAGATTTAAACAGTGTCGACTCGCGTCAGTAGCTGTGGCCGGAAATGCCGCACTAATTTCCCGATACATCTCAGGGCTAACCTCGTAACAATCGCCACATATGGATGGACCTACTTTGGCTTCAAAGGAGCGGGCCCCCAATTGGCGCATAAGTTTTATCGTCTCGGAAATGACTCCGGTGATGAGACCTTTCCGGCCGACATGGACGGCTGCAACAACTTCGCCGCCATCTATTAACAGTGGAATGCAGTCGGCAGTCAGAACGGCCAGACCTACTCCCTTTCTTCTGGTAACAAGTGCGTCGCAAGTGGGAACAGCATCAATCTCATCGCCTATTTCGGCTACTTCGCATCCATGAACTTGGTTCATGAAAATTAATTCTCTCAAGCCAAGTAATTCTCTAACCCTCTGACGATTTCGATCAACCGCTTCCTGAACATCGCCAACATGATCACCAAGATTGAGCGAGGCAAACGGCGTGGTGGACTCCCCGCCGTAGATGGATGAGAAGAAAGTGCGAGCCATCTTGGGCTATCGCATGAAGTCTGGAATATCTATCTCATCTTCAATAACGAGCTCTTCAAAGGTAATTCGCTTGCGTCCCTGTGAAGTAGGCGCAGTCGGAATATCGTTAGATGGAATATCTAACGCAACCGAGAGCGCATCATCGACGGGTAGCGGATCAGCGTTACCGCTTAGAGTTGCGGCGTCGATAACCGGCATCGAAATCTTCTTCGGAGCGCCACCATCAAATCCTGCAGCAATAACAGTTACGCGAACTTCATCACCGAGGGCATCATCAATAACAGTTCCTACGATGATATTCGCATCGGGATGGACCGAATCATGTACCAACTCGGCGGCCTCGCTGATTTCAAAGAGTCCGATATCAGAACCGCCAGCAATCGAGAGGAGTACGCCATGGGCGCCGTCGATAGATGCCTCGAGCAATGGGCTGGAGATAGCTAATTCAGCGGCGCGAGTTGCGCGAGATTCACCGCGAGCTGAGCCAATTCCCATCAGGGCTGAACCAGCGCCTTGCATCACGCTCTTCACATCAGCGAAGTCGAGGTTAATCAAGCCAGGTGTTGTGATGAGATCGGTAATACCTTGTACACCTGAAAGTAGAACCGCATCGGCACTCTTAAATGCCTCAATCTGACTAATCGAACGATCAGAGATTGCAAGTAGGCGATCATTAGGAATA
>CAIUHB010000065.1 GCA_903898855.1 uncultured Actinomycetes bacterium
ACGGTCTCAATCCCAGATCCAAATGCCTTCGTTAACTCCCAATCCACCATCATTCAATATGCAGATGGCCAAGAGATTGGTCGACTTGGTTCAGAGAATCGAACCAGCGTAAAGCTTGCCAATATTCCGTTGCATGTTCGCGAGGCCGTGCTCGCCGCGGAAGATCGCAAGTATTACTCCGAGAGTGCGGTTAGTCCACTAGGAATTGCTCGCGCGCTATTTAATGATTTGCGTGGCGGAACTTTGCAGAGCGGATCAACAATTACCCAGCAATATGCCAAGACTGCCTTTCTTACTTCAGCTCAAAGCATCACTAGAAAAGTAAAAGAAATTGTCATTGCTATAAAGCTGCAACAACAGATGTCCAAAGATCAGATTTTAGAAAATTATCTCAACACTATTTATTTTGGCCGAGGTTCTTACGGTGTACAAACAGCTTCCGAAGTTTATTTCGGTCGCACCGTTGATCAACTCACCCTTTCTCAAGCTGCAGTTCTGGCAAGTATTCTCAACGCTCCTGGTTTATATGATCCATCGTACGGTGGAAATAATTTAAAGCGGTTACAAAATCGCTGGTCATATGTTCTAGATGGAATGTTGAAAGAGAAATGGATTACTCAAAAAGAGCGCGACCGAGCCAAGTTTCCTACCCTTAAACCACGTGTGACTTCTGGAACGCTGGCCGGTCCCAAAGGTTATGTAATGTCATGGGTAGTTCACGAGTTAAAGAATTTAGGATTTACTGAAGCCCAACTTCAAACCGGTGGCTATGTCATCAAGACAACGCTAGAGAAGAAGGCGCAAGAAGCTGCAGTTGATGCAGTCGATAAGGTGATGCCAGCCAAGACCTTCCCCGATCTTCACGTCGGCTTGGTCTCCATTCGCCCTGGTACCGGCGAGATTGTTGCGATGTATGGCGGAAAAGATTATCTAGTAAGCCAGCTCAATAACGCCACCCAATCGATTGCACAGGCCGGCTCTTCATTTAAACCATTTACATTGGTTGCAGCACTCGAGCAGGGAATTCCGCTCACTTCAAAATGGAATGGCTCATCACCAAAAGTATTTGATGATCCAGGATCAGGAATTCCATATTTAGTTACCAACTACAACCATGAACAATTTGGAAATATAAATCTGCTTGATGCCACAGCTGAATCGGTAAATACCATTTATGTTCCGCTCGGAATTAAAGCCGGACTCTCCAATGTCGTGGATGTCGCCCGCCGGGCTGGAATTCCAGATTCCGTTAATCTGCTCGCATCACCATCGGTCTCACTTGGCGTTGCTAGTCCGCATGTAATTGATCTGGCCTCGGCCTACGCCACATTTGCAGCTAATGGTGTCTATGCAAAACCATTTATTATCAAAGAGGTAGATGGCGCAAACCAAGGCATTCTCTACCAGGGCAGCATCTCTACCCAACAGGCATTCCAACCTAATGTGATGGCTGATTTAACTTACGCCCTTGAACAAGTAACCAGCCGAGGAACTGCAGCAAGTGCGCTGGCAAGCTTTGGCCGACCAAGCGCTGGAAAGACCGGTACAACAACCAACAGCGCATCAGCTTGGTTCAATGGATTTACCCCACAGCTTGCAACCACTGTGGGAATGTTTAGAAATGATTCAACGCTCTCGCTCAACGGAATGGGCGGAGTTCCTTCAGTTACTGGCGGAACTTATCCAGCAATGATCTGGAATGCGATGATGAAGAAGGCACTTGCCGGAACTCCAGTTCAAGGCTTTGCACCACCGGCAAATATTGGCGGAACTGATGCCGTAAATATGGTGAACGCAGTTCCAACCCTTGATCCATCTGTGGTTCCTGCGCAAACACCCACACCGAGCCCAAAGCCAAGCGCCGCTAAAAAGAAGTAATTCGTTTTGAAATTTGCTACAAAAACAACAATTGCCTTAGCGATAGTTGCAGCACTTCTCTCTTTCGTAAAATTTAACCACTGTCGTAATTACGGCTGGGGGCAACCCGATGAGTATGTGCATGCCTGTTACTCCGATATTCCCTCACTCTTTGATTCGCGTGGAATGAATCATCATCAATGGCCATATTCATCGGCGACAAATTCAGTCGAGTATCCACCCATAACTGGAGTAGTCATGTGGGTAACCTCCAACTGGGTGCGCGATTACAAACATATCTATCGCAACTACTTTGATCTCAACGCCATCTTCATCGCACTTTTATTTATCGGAAGTGTTTATTTACTCAGCAGGTCCCGACCGAAGAGTTGGTACTACTTTGCATTTGCACCAGCAGTTCTCGCCTCGCTCTATATCAATTGGGATATCTGGGCGGTCATTACCAGCATCGCGGCGATTCATCTCTTTGAGAAGCGGCGTTATGAATTGAGCGCGGTCGCGCTGGGCGTCTCTATCGCCACTAAATTTTTCCCAATCGTTTTCCTATTGCCAGCTGCGTTGATTTTTTGGCGGAGAAATGAAATTGCTCGAGGTGTAAAGTATTTTTTCTTCACCGCTATAACCTGGCTAGTAATTAATGCGCCATTTATTCTCACGACGCCAAAAGGTTGGGCGAGATTTTTCACGATGAACTCTGGACGTGGCGCCGATTGGGGATCACTCTGGATTGCACTGAAGTTCTTTGGCGGTGATGTTGCCCATCTCAATAGCGATTGGATCCTGCTCTTTCTAGCTGCAGTTATCGCATATTGCATTTATGTATTTAAGAGCGAGGAAGAGATTAATTTTGCGCAAGGTGCATTCATTATTCTCGCCGCCTTCACTGCGCTCGGAAAAGTTTATTCACCACAATATGTAGTTCTCCTTACCCCAATTGCGGTGATGGCTCTATCCAAGCGACGCGATGTGCGAGAGTCACGAGAAATTGTTGGGTTTTGGATCTGGCAAGGAACCGAATTGATTTATCACTTGGCCATCTGGCAATACTTTGCCGGCATCATGGGAGCGCACTTTGGACTTCCCGCTAGTTGGTATGCCTGGGCTTGCCTCGTACGTATTGCCGGAGTAGCCACCTTTATCTTTACGCTCACGCGTAAATCCACAGCTGCGCTGGCTCCACAGGGAGACCAATTTCCAGCTTCGGCCGTCAGCGGTTAGGCTTAGCCTTCCTTCATTGAGAGCTGCACCGCAGTTTTACACCGAAGGAATGTTGCCCTCCTGCCGCGGAAATACCGTGGCCGCTTTAGTCCAGAGGAGGTGGGGTTAACACATGCGTCATTATGAACTCATGGTCATTCTTGATCCTGAATTAGAAGAGCGCACAGTCCAGCCAAGTCTTGAGACATATCTCAAGATCATTAAGGATTCTGGCGGCACTGTCGACAAGCTCGATATCTGGGGACGTCGTCGTATGTCCTTCGAAATCAATAAGAAAGCCGAAGGAATCTACGCAGTTGCAGATATGCACTGTGGTCCAGAAGCGATCAAGGAACTCGACCGTCAATTAAATTTGAACGAATCTGTTCTTCGTACCAAAGTCGTACGTCCAGAATAAAAACACATACATCGAAAAGTAGATAAGAGAGAGAAATATGGCAGCTGGAGATACCAACATCACGATGATCGGTAACCTCGTTAACGATCCTGAACTTCGCTTCACACCTTCTGGTGCTGCAGTTGCAAAGTTCACGGTCGCTTCGACTCCCCGCTATCTAGATAAAGCAACCAATGAGTGGAAAGACGGCGATAGCCTCTTTCTCTCATGCCAAATTTGGCGTCAAGCAGCAGAGAATGTTGCCGAGTCACTTACTCGCGGTATGCGCGTAATTGTCTCTGGTCGTTTGAAGCAACGTAGCTACGAAACCAAAGAGGGCGAGAAGCGCACAGTATTTGAGGTGGAAGTTGATGAAGTAGGTCCATCACTTCGCAACGCCACCGCAAAGGTCACCAAGGTAAATCGCGGTGCTGGCGGTTCAGGTTCATTCTCTACCCCTGTCGAAAGTTCATCTGCTGAAGATCCATGGTCTGCAGCACCTGTTGGCGGCGGCTGGTCTTCAGCTGGTACCGACGACCAACCACCGTTCTAAAGAACTCAATTTATCCATCCAACCATTCCCGTTAAATAACGGGGCATCCTAAAAAGGAGCACCACAGTGGGCGCAAGAAATAACAAGACGCTTAAGCCAAAGCCAAAGGTCACCAAGATGTCGGCCGCGGCAATGAAGAAGTTCAAGAAGAAGCCATGTTCGTTCTGCCGTGACAAGGTCACCTATATCGATTACAAGGATCTCAATCTTCTTCGCAAGTACATCTCCGATCGCGGCAAGATCCGCGCTCGCCGAGTTACCGGTGCTTGCACACAACACCAACGTCAGATTGCTGCCGCGGTAAAGAACTCCCGCGAAATGGCACTTCTGCCTTACACCTCGACAGCACGCTAAGGAGAGCGAACAATGAAACTCATTCTTACTCGCGCAGTAGATGGTCTAGGCAATGCTGGTGATGTTGTAACCGTTAAAGATGGTTATGCACGCAACTTCCTCCTACCTGGCAACAAGGCAATCGCCTGGAGCCTTGGTGGCGAGAAGCAGATCGATTCAATCCGTCGCGCACGTTCAGCTCGTGAAATCCAGAGCCAAGATCATGCGAAAGAAATCAAGGCAAAGTTGGAAGCCGCAGATATCACCGTCAAGGTGAAGGTAGGCGCAACCGGCTCAATGTTTGGATCTGTCACTGATAAGGAGATCGTTGCTGCAATCAAATCTGCTACATCAGTAGATATCGATCGCCACGATCTCAAGCTCAATGGACATATCAAGAAGCTTGGAAAGCACACTGCCAAGGTGGCACTTCACCCAGCAGTTGCTGCCACAATCACAGTAAATGTGGTTGCTGCTTAATTAAAAGTTGAAAAGGCCCCCGCTGATTACTCGGCGGGGGCCTTTTTGATTACCATCGCATAGTGAAATCAACTCTGCGTAGCGGTTTGCCCATCTTCCTCGCTGCGATAAATATGCGCGCAGGTTTAGTTGTAATCAATCCACTCTTGCCCATTCTCAAGAGCGAATATCACCTCAGCACATTTACCCAGAGCCTCTTCTCAGCTATTCCGCTGATCTGTTTTGCCGGAACCGCGATCGCCATGAGCTATATCAACCGCCTCGGTGATACCAATCGCGTGATCACGTTAGCTCTTGGCCTTTTAGCTTTCTCACTCATCATGCGCGCCACCTTCGGCATACCCACTCTCTTGCTCTTCTCTATCTCCATGGGAATTGCCATCGCCACTTTGAACTTTATGTTGCCAGTCTGGTTGAAGGAGAATGTAGAAGGTAAGTCAGGTTTATTAACCGGTACATATGTCGCACTAATGGGAACTTGTGTATCAATTTCATTAGCACTTGCCGTTCCACTTGCTCGCGCAACGTCAATTGGCTGGCGCTTATCCATGGTGCCTTGGATCATCACCGGAACCATTGCTGCCATCTGGTGGGCGGTAAAGATGCCGCAGAGTTCACATCCAAAAGGGCGCGAGAGTGAACCACATTTCTTTGCCAATCCAATGCTGAAAAATAGAAGTGCCTGGGCGTTGGCCTTCTTCTTTGGAATTATTTCAATGCTCTTCTATGCCACATCTACTTGGGGCCCAACAATTTTGGCAACTAAAGGATTTTCACTGCAAGGCGCCTCTTGGGTTATCTCTGGTGCAAATTTCTTCGGCGCACTTGTCGGGATTGCGATTCCTCATTACCTCTCCAAAAAATCAGATATGCGATGGGCGCTAGTCGCGGTCTCACTCTTTACCGCCGCAGGTTTACTTGGTGTTTCACTCGATCGCGGTAATCGCGAAATTATTTGGATGAGCATTGCTATGACTGGGATGGCAATCGTCTTTCCGCTCTCGCTTTTGCTTGCAGTTCTGAAAAGTACAGATCCAAAACAGACCAGGCTGCTCTCCATCATGATGCAATCAATTGGCTATGTGATGGCCGCCTTCTCGCCCACCATTCTTGGCAAGCTCTTTGATCTCTCCGGAAGTTGGTCGAAGGCGATGTTCTTCGTGGTTGGGCTAGCGGCGATTCAATCCTTCATCTCTTATGAGGTAGGCAAGCCCTCGAAGATCACCGTCTAAATATCAAATATTAAGACGCTCGGAAATATCTTTACCCACAGGCAAATCGGGGCCAACTACGCTCAAAATCCCCAATCTGAGAAAGTTATCCACCCTCTCTCCACAGGCGATGAGCTGCTTATCCACCACCACTCCACAGCTTTCCCCAAGCTCTCCACAGCCTGGTGCACATGCCCCGCGCGCTTGTCGGTGCTTACTGCCAATCTTCACCCATGAGCATCGCAGAACTCCCGCCACAAGGATCGAACTCTGCCCGCCGCAACGAACCACAATCCGTCGAATTCGAACGCACACCACCACAAGATTTACTTGCTGAGCAAGGTGTACTCGGTGGAATGTTGTTATCAAAAGAGGCGATCGCCGATGTTGTTGAAGTAATTAAAGATCGCGACTTCTATCGACCAGCACACGAACTTATCTACGATGCAATTCTCGATCTTTATGGTCGCGGCGAACCAGCAGATCCCGTCACCGTCGCAGCAGAGTTAACTAAACGCGGAGATATCGCGCGCGCAGGTGGCGCACCATATCTACACACACTTATCTCTTCGGTTCCAACCGCTGCTAATGCTGGTTACTACGCAAATATTGTTCGCGATCATGCAATCATGCGCCGCCTCGTTGAAGCTGGAACAAAGATTGTTCAGATGGGTTACTCAAAAGAGGGCGATGTCGATGACACCGTCGATATGGCCCAACAAGAGATTTACGATGTAACCGAACGTCGCGCGACTGAAGATTATGTTCGCCTGGCAGAGCTACTACCGAACGCACTTGATGAGATCGAGAAGATTGCAGCCGGTGAAGTTGCAGAAGGTGTAAAGACTGGATTTAAAGAGCTTGATACCTTAACTCACGGTCTCCATCCAGGAAATATGATCGTTCTAGCTGCGCGTCCTGCAGTTGGTAAATCAACTCTCGGACTTGATATTGCGCGCCATGCATCGATCCATGATGGCAAGGCTTCGGTGATCTTCTCGCTGGAAATGAGTCGCTCAGAAATTACGATGCGTATGCTTTCGGCTGAGGCTCGCGTTGCTCTTAACAATATTCGCTCGGGAGTCCTCAATGATGATGAGTGGGGCCGCTTAGCAAAGCGAATGGGCGAGATTTCCAATGCACCACTATTTATTGATGACTCTCCCAATATGTCGATGATGGAGATTCGAGCAAAGGCTCGTCGCCTCAAGCAGCGCAATGATCTCCAACTTATCGTTATCGATTACCTCCAGTTGATGTCATCCGGCAAGAAGGTCGAAAGCCGCCAGCAGGAAGTTTCGGAGTTCTCACGTTCGCTCAAGCTCCTAGCAAAAGAGTTAGGCGTACCGGTTATCGCTATCTCCCAGCTCAACCGTGGTCCGGAACAGCGCGCCGATAAGAAGCCGATGCTCTCTGACCTTCGTGAATCTGGTTCGATTGAACAAGATGCAGACGTGGTAATCCTGCTCCACCGCGAAGATTCCTATGATCCCAATAATCGCCAAGGTGAGGCAGATTTAATTATCGCTAAGCACCGTAACGGACCGACCCGAACAATTCCGGTTGCTGCCCAACTTCACTTTGCTCGCTTTGCAAATATCGCCGAACCATTCTCTGGCGAGCGATTTGTGAAAGACGAATAGTTAATTTACTGGTGTTAATAAACCAGATTTAACATCATAGATAGCGCCCATGACTTTAAGTCCCGGTGCCAAGAGCGGATATGTCTCAATCCGAGTGATATCGGTATGTAAAGCTTTGAGCTGATCCTTCACAGTGCGAATCTCGATGCTTCGAGTATCCATACCAGAGCGCTCTTTAATAGCGGCGTGAATCTCATGCTCTTCACCAGATGCCATTCGGCAATCTGTATGTGGCATAACCAGAATTCGATTAACTCCCAGCAGATGAGTTGCTAAGACCAGGGTACGAAGTACGTCTTCAGTAGCGCGCGCACCAGCGTTTCGCAGAATCTTGGCATCGCCAGCTTTCATGCCAACGATATGCAAGGGATCAATACGTGAATCCATGCAGGTGACAATTGCGAGTCCCTTTTTAGCTTCACCAGAAAGTTCTTCGGCGGTAAAGCCAGCGGCAAACTCTTTATTGGCTGCAAGCAAGTCGGCAAAGATTTCCATAGCGAAAATCTACCCCAGTTACTGAGTAGTTATTGATTAATTACTTGCGCGCGAGCGGTCAGCTAAATAGATACCGACCAGTATCACTGCAGCGCCAAGTAGTTGTACCGCGCTAAAGCTTTCAGCGAGCCACCACCATGCAAATATTCCAGCGAAGATCGGCTCGAGCATTCCCAGCACACTTGAGGTCGAAGCATTTAAGCCTTTGAGCCCAGTTAGCGTGAGGAAGTATGGAATAACAGTTCCGCAGATAATGACCCAGAGAATTAAGGCCCAACCTGGAAGATGATGTCCAGCAAAGCGACCATGGAGGTCTAGCTGCTTATTGAAAAATGAGAAGGGAAAGTTCCACCAAGGAAGGAATATCGCAAAGGTAAGGGCGGTGACGCCTAGCCCCCAAGCCATCATTACCTCGGTCGATCGCTTCTTGCCAATGCTTTCACCGAGCAAGAAGTAGACCGTCATGGCAAAGGCATCAATCAATGCCGCAATTAAGCCGATGATATTTAAGGTCATGCCTTGCCAGACTTGGGCTAACAAAATCAATCCAATGAATCCAACCGAGAGACCCCACCACATCAGTGGCGAGACGCTCTTCTTGCGAACAAATTTAAGCCAGAGCGAGATCCAAATCGGAGAGGTAAATTCAACGATTAAAGCGATGCTGACATGAAGCTTTGAGATCGAAATGAAATAGAAAATCTGAACTGCGGCAACGCCAAAGAGACCAAATGCAATCAGCGCAGGTAGATCTCGCTTCTTCGCCAGCAAACTCTTGGGAGCTTTAATAAGTAGGTAGATAAAGATCGCAATAAAACCACCAGTAGCTCTGATCTCAGTTAAGCGATAGGGCGAGAGTCCTCCTTCGAGTACTAACTTTGCAATGACCCCGTTAAAGGCGAAGAAGGATGCGCCGAGTGCGAGTGCGAGTTCAGCGCGATGAGCCTTGAGCATCCGAGCACTGTACGGTTAGAAAGCAGACTCCGCAACGTTCATGAGGCTGCCATCTTCACTCTCGATAATTGCGCGATCGGCGCTGATATGTGGCAAGACGGTTCGAATAAAGTATTTAGCGGCAGCAATCTTTCCGGCATAAAAATCAGCATCTCGTCCAGCAGCATCAGATTTTGAAACCGCGATATCAGCCTGACGAAGTAATAACCAACCAGTTAAGACATCGCCAACTGCCATCAGCAGACGCGAAGTGTTAAGACCAGTCTTATAAATCTCTTCCGCTTTTTCGGCTGACTCCATCGCAAAGCCGACCATGGCTCCGACGATTTCATTGACATCTGCAAGTGCCTTTGCCAACGCAGCTTTCTCGGCAGCCAATGCGCCACCGGTCGCGGTAAATGCACCTACCTCTTTGGCAAGGAGTCCAAGTGCGCGACCGCGGTCTTTCACAATCTTGCGGAAGAAGAAATCCAAACCTTGGATTGCAGTTGTGCCTTCATACAAGGTATCAATTTTGGCATCGCGAACATATTGTTCTAATGGCCAATCTTCGGTGAAGCCAGAGCCACCAAATGTTTGGAGCGACTCTGTACCCAGTAAAACCCAAGACTTTTCGCTGCCATAGCCTTTAACAATCGGCAGGAGCAGATCATTGAGCGCCTCTAAATCGGAGAGGCGATCTTCGCTGCCAGCTGCGCGAGCAAGTGCAATCTCATCTTGAATGGAGGCGGTGTAGAGAACGAGTGCGCGCATACCTTCGGCATATGCCTTCTGCACCATAAGCGAGCGACGAACATCTGGATGATGAATGATGGAGACGCGTGGGCTGGCTTTATCGTTCATAACTTTCATATCGCCGCCCTGAATGCGGACCTTGGAATAGGCGAGCGCTTGTTGGTATCCAGCAGAGAGTGTGGCAATTGCTTTGGTTCCCACCATCATGCGCGCAAATTCAATTACTTTAAACATCTGAGCGATGCCATTATGAACTTCACCGAGCAAGTAACCAACAGCTGGCTCCTTCTCACCTAAATTCATCTCGCAGGTGGCCGAGACATTAAGTCCCATCTTGTGTTCAACATTGGTGACATAAACACCATTGCGCTTACCGAGTGCGCCAGTTTCAAAATCGAACATAAACTTTGGAATCATAAATAAACTCAAACCCTTTGTGCCTGGTCCGCCGCCTTCTGGTCTGGCTAAAACAAAGTGCACAACATTCTCGTAAATATCGGCATCGCCTGAGGTAATAAATCGCTTGGTGCCAGTGATATGCCAAGTGCCATCACTTTGTTGTACAGCTTTTGTGCGACCTGCACCAACATCGCTACCGGCGTCAGGTTCGGTTAATTGCATGGTTGCACCCCATTGCTTATCAACCATTTGTTTTGCAATCTTCTTCTGCTCATCGGTACCGAGTTGATAGGCAACTTGAGCAAAGGATGGGCCAGAGGCATATATATGTACCGCAGGATTTGAACCAAGCACCATCTCGGCAATCGCCCAACGAATGGAAGCTGGAATTACAGTGCCACCAAATTCTGCAGGTGCATCAATACGCCACCACTCACCATCCATATACGAGCGATAGGACTTGGCAAATGATGCTGGCACCTTCACATCACCGGTTGCCTTATTAAATTCAGTACCAATTCGATCGCCCTCAACA
>CAIUHB010000066.1 GCA_903898855.1 uncultured Actinomycetes bacterium
CGACATCGAACCCGTCGCCACGCGATAGCCACCGAGCACAGCGATGCCGACATAGATCAAGTTGGAGATCAGGTTGGTGCTTGGCTGGATGATCGAGGACATGAATTGCGCCTTGAAGCTGGATTGATACAAGTTCTCGTTTAGCGTCTTGAAATCAGTGACCGCTTGTTGGCGGCGACCAAAGACCTTCACCAGCGCGTGACCGGTGTGCATCTCCTCGACGTGTCCATTGAGCTTGCCGGTCCAATCCCATTGACCGATGAACTGCTTCTGTGACTTCTTGGCGATGCGCACCGAGACAAACATCGACAACGGAACAGCAATCAGCGATATCAGCGCGAGTTCTGGACTGATCCAGATCATCATCGCCAAGACCGACACCACCGTCAGAATCGAGTTAAGGATCTGCGAGAGGCCTTGCTGCATCGACGTAGCAATGTTGTCGATGTCATTGGTGACGCGCGATAACAAATCACCGCGAGATTGCGTATCGAAATACGAGAGCGGCAGACGACCAATCTTCTCTTCCGCCATTGTGCGCAAACGGAAGACGCTGCGTTGTGTTACACCCGCCATGATGTAGGCCTGAACCCACATAAAGAGCGAGGAAACAACGTAGAGCGCAATCGTCAACAGAATGATCTTACCGACGTAATGGAAATCGATACCGTGACCGGGAACTACCGATGACTTCTGCAACATGTCGGCCTGGGTGGTTTGACCCATCGCGCGCAGATGTTGAACCGCTTGTTCTTTGGTCATGCCGGCCGGCAACTTGCGGCCAATGAATCCGTAGAAGATCGAGTTGGTGGCGCGGCCCATGATCTTTGGACCAAATGCACCGATCGTGACGCTGGTGGTAATCAAAACAAAGACGGCGATTAACGCCTTGCGCTCATTCTCGAGCACCTTCAGTAATCGCTTCAGGGAACCCTTGAAGTCCTTTGATTTAGCGGGTGGTGCGCCGAACATGCCGGCCATCGGGCCACCACGCATTGGGCCGGCTCCGCGATTGGGGGCGCCACCGCCAGAACGAGTCATGCTCATGCTGCCTCCTCAGGACTGAGTTGTGACAACACAATCTCTTGGTAGGTCTGACATGACTTCATTAATTCTTGATGCGTGCCGATACCCACAATCTTGCCTTGATCGAGCACGATGATCTGGTCGGCGTTGAGAATCGTGGAGATCCGTTGGGCAACAATGATGATGGTCGAACCCTTCGCATCGGATTCGAGCGCTGTGCGTAATTTGGCATCCGTGGTGTAGTCCAAAGCGCTGAAGGAATCATCCAAGAGATAGATACGCGCCTTCTTGACCAATGCACGCGCTATCGACAACCGCTGGCGCTGTCCGCCCGAGAAGTTGGTGCCGCCTTGGGCAACAGGTGCATCCAGCTTTAACTCCAGCTCTTGCACAAAATCCTTCGCCTGCGCGATCTCGAGCGCGTGCCATAAATCGTCGTCGGTGGCGTTGGGGTTGCCGTATCGAAGGTTGCTGGCAATCGTGCCCCCGAAGAGAAAGGCGCGCTGTGGCACAAGGCCAATGTCGCTCCAAATATCTTCTAGGCCTTGCTCGCGGACATCCAGTCCATCATGGAGAACAGTTCCGCCCGTGACATCAATAAAGCGCGGGATCAGATTGAGCATCGTTGTCTTACCGGAACCGGTACTTCCTACAATTGCGGTCACCTGGCCGGGTTCGGCCGTGAATGAAATATCGGAGAGAATCGGGTGTTCGGCGCCTGGATAGCGAAACTCCACATCGCGGAACTCCACTGTGCCGGTGCGTTGGGC
>CAIUHB010000067.1 GCA_903898855.1 uncultured Actinomycetes bacterium
AACTTGATTCTTTTGTTGTTCGCAAAGCCGAGAAAGCGCACGGACTCCAACGCCGTATTGAAGGACCAGATGTTAAAGGCCGTCGCGTACTTGCTGTTGAAGATACCTCCACAACTGGCGGTTCAGTTATGACTGCAGTTTAAGCACTCAAAGAGGCTGGCGCCATTGTTGTTGGCGTTGCAGTTATTGTTGAGCGTGGAGCTGCGCCGTTAATCGAGCAGAATGGTCTGGAATATCGAGCTGCATATCAGCTCACCGATCTCGGTCTTTAGGCAAATATGGCTGGCAAGGTTCGAGTTCAAATTCTCGGAGGGCTAGGAAACCAGCTTTTTAGTTATTTCGCTGGGGTGTTTGCCGCTCATCAAAACAACTTAGAACTCGAGCTTGATATGAATTGGGTCAGTGAGATACCAGGACAAGCTGGCTTCGATCTGAAACTTTTTAATCTTCCATTAGATCAATTCACAATCATAAAAAAAACTACATTTAATTCACCTGTTAATAAGCTCAAGCGAAGAATCATAGAATCTATGAAATTTCGAGTCCCCTTCTTAAATCCCCTATTTGATTTAATTAATAATGAAGTAAACGATAAGAAAATTGATTTTGACAATCGATTACTAAAACTAATGCCAAATAGTAATTTAAAGGGATATTGGCAAACTTTTTCATACTACTTAGATTTGGTGAAAAACAACCTTGTACCAACAATAGATCTAAAAAAACCATCCCCCGAATATGAGTTCATGAAAAATAGGATTCTCTCTGAGAAACTTCCAATTAGCATTCATATCAGAAGAGGGGACTATAAAACTGCGACAGATTTATTTGGGTTGCTTGGCTTTAAATATTACGAAGAGGCGGTAAAGCTGGCTCACACAAAAGACGCAAGCTATTTTGTATTTAGTGACACAATGAACGAAGCAAAAGAAATTCTAGAGCCCCTTAAACTTCAAAACATTACATTTGTTGAAAATTTAAAAAATCCTGCGGAGGATTTACTCATGATGTCGTTTTGTAAAATAAATATAATTGCTAATTCAACTTTCTCAATGTGGGGAGCGGTGATAAATCCCAATGGGCGCGCTGTAATTGCACCAAGTCCTCAGTTTGTAAATTCTAAAATTAAGGACGTAACAATTCCGAATGCCAAATTAATCAATCCTTATTTTTCGTAAGTCTATAGACCAACTTACTAATCTCGACCGCTAATTAATTTCCCTTTACTAAATCTTGCAAGATTTTCTCTAAAGGTCCCAGAAGTTCAAAAAGAATAGCGATGCTGCGGGTTTCATCCACATTCTTTATGTCATGGGCCATCTTGTTCCGCACAACGGTGAATTCATCCCACGGAAGCAATGATTTAAATTCTCTGAACTCTGAATTTCGATGTAGGCCAGAATGAATACGAATCAAATTCATCCGCACTGAATCCTTTGCCATCAACGTCATATCTGATAATTGATTAGTTGATTTTTCAAGATAGCCGGCGGCAATCCGAGCCCGGGCTATGAAGAACAGAACTAAATTAAATGAAATTACATATTCAAACTGGCTCAAAGTGAAACAGAATTCTCTTGAAGCACTTCTTTGAAATCTGGATAGAGACCATTCAGGTCAGTCAAATATGTTCGTATCCTTAAACACTCTTCAATTTCGAGAATTAAAGAATAGATTTGCTCTTCCAAATCCATGTTTACATAGAATTCAATAAACTGAGCTTCAAAATCTTCGTTGTTGTAAGGTTCATAATTTCTAAAACGAAGATCTTTAACTCCATACTTTGCGGCGATTCGAATTAACTCTTCACGCCGATGTAAAACAAATTCGGGGATATCTCTCATGTAAAAAAAGATACTCAGAATTCCGATTACACGGAGTAAATATTATTTACTGGAATAAATTACGAGAGGTGGCGACGTGTGCGCCACTCCTTGATGCCTTCCCAAAGAATTGGTGCAATCGAAACCAAGACGATGACTGCAACAATTGGAAGCACATACTTATCGACTGAGCCCTTAAGTTTTTCACCAAGGCCATAGCCGACCCAGATAAATCCTTCGGTCCAGACAAGGGCGCTCACAACATTCCAGAAGAAGAATTTGCGATAAGGCATCTTGATCATTCCGGCGATGGGGTTAACCAAGTGGCGAACAACTGGAATAAAGCGAGCCAAGAAGACCGCCTTAGCGGTGCCGTACTTACGCATCCACTTACTGGCGCTTTCTAGGCGATCTGGGTGGAAGAACTTGGAGTTGGGGTTTGTGAAGAGCTTGGCGCCATAACGATGACCAATATGGTGGCCGATTGAGGAGCCGACAATCGCTGCCAATGGGGCGCCGATTGCGAGCCAGAGCAAAGAGATATGTATATGAATAACCGAACCCGTCCCGGAGGCGGCAACGCCAGCAATAAAGAGGAGCGAGTCGCCAGGCAATCCGACTACCAAAGGTAGGGCGGTCTCAAGGGCGAGCAGGGTAAAGATGCCTGCTAGGCCGAAGGTATTGATGGCGTTTTGAGCGTTAAATATATTCATATGACCTGAACCATACCTTCTATTTCTCCACAAGCGTGGAATCCCTGTGTACCCTTTCGGAGTTAAGTGTCCACCGACGCACACTACGAGGAGTAAACCTGTGTCTAATCTGGTCCAAGTAACCGGTTCGAATCTGAACTATGTATATGCCGTTCTGGCAGTCTCTCTCATCGCACTAGCAATCGCCTTCGCACTTCGTGCCCAGGTTCTGGCTGCTAGCGATGGAACCGCCAAAATGAAGGAAATCGCAGCCGCCGTTCAAGAAGGCGCAGCTGCCTATCTCAATCGACAATTCAAGACGCTCTCCCTCTTTGTTGTCATTGTCTTCTTCTTACTCTTCGCACTTCCAGGTCACACCGATATTCGTATCGGTCGTTCGATCTTCTTCCTACTCGGAGCTCTCTTCTCCGCCGCTGTTGGTTACAACGGTATGTGGCTAGCAGTTCGCGCAAATGTTCGCGTTGCTGAAGCCGCTCGCCAGAACTCAGCTGAAGGCGCAGTAAAGATCGCTTTCCGCACTGGTGGCGTCGTAGGTATGACCACAGTAGGTCTCGGACTTCTTGGCGCATCACTCGTGGTTGCGATTTATCGCGCTGATGCTCCTTCTGTTCTCGAAGGTTTCGGTTTTGGTGCTGCGATGCTCGCGATGTTTATGCGCGTGGGCGGCGGAATCTTTACCAAGGCTGCAGATGTTGGCGCCGACCTCGTCGGTAAGGTCGAGCAAGGCATCCCAGAAGATGACCCACGCAACGCAGCCACTATTGCAGATAACGTCGGTGACAACGTCGGTGACTGCGCTGGTATGGCCGCTGACTTGTTCGAGTCATATGCAGTAACACTCGTTGCAGCTCTCATCCTTGGAAAAGCTGGATTCGGTAACGCCGGTCTGGTCTTCCCATTGATCGTTCCTGCAATCGGAATTGTCACCGCAATCATCGGTATCTTCATTACTCGACTTCGCGCTACAGATAAGTCAGCAATGCAAGCAATCAACCGTTCCTTCTTTGCCTCCGCAATTATCTCTGCAGTTCTCGTTGCCTTTGCGACCTACACCTACTTGCCTTCATCACTTAAGCAAATGGCTGGTCTCTCTCAAGAAGCCGCTGGCGTTAACGTCAACCCACGCGTTCTTGCAATTGGCGCAGTACTAATCGGAATCGTTCTTGCTGCTGCTATTCAACTTCTTACCGGCTTCTTCACCGAAGTTGGCAAGCGTCCAGTAAACGATGTTGCAGCCTCATCAAAGACCGGCTCCGCAACAGTAATTCTCGCTGGTATTTCAGTTGGTTTTGAATCTGCTGTTTATTCAGCACTTCTTATCGCAGCTGCAGTATTTGGCGCATTCTTGCTCGGTGGCGGATCAATCGTCCTCTCACTCTTTGCAGTAGCACTCGCTGGTACCGGACTCTTGACCACTGTTGGCGTTATCGTCGCAATGGATACCTTCGGTCCTATCTCAGATAACGCACAAGGTATTGCTGAAATGTCTGGCGATGTAAAGGGTGAAGGCGCACAAATCCTGACCTCACTCGATGCTGTCGGTAACACCACAAAGGCGATCACCAAGGGAATTGCAATTGCAACAGCCGTACTTGCTGCAACCGCACTCTTTGGTGCCTTCACCGATGCAATCAAGAAGGCAGTTGCTGATGCAGCAAAGGCCACCACGGATATTCAATTCTCTGGAATTCTTGATGTGGCTAACCCACGCAACCTCGTTGGCCTAATCATCGGAGCAGCAGTTGTATTTATGTTCTCTGGCCTTGCTATCAACGCAGTTTCTCGCGCAGCTGGCGCCGTTGTTCATGAAGTTCGCGAACAATTCCGCTTGCACCCAGGAATCATGAAGGGCACCGAGAAGCCTGAATACGGCCGCGTCGTAGATATCTGTACTCGCGACTCACTCCGTGAACTTGCAACACCAGGACTTCTTGCAGTGATGGCTCCAATCGCAGTTGGCTTTGGCCTCGGCGTTGGCGCACTCGGTGCATACCTTGCTGGTGCAATCGGTACCGGAACTTTGATGGCAGTCTTCTTGTCGAACTCAGGCGGCGCTTGGGATAACGCAAAGAAGATGGTCGAAGATGGCAACCACGGTGGCAAGGGCTCTGATGCTCACCACGCAACAATCGTGGGCGACACCGTCGGAGATCCATTTAAAGATACCGCTGGTCCTGCGATCAACCCATTGATCAAGGTAATGAACCTTGTTGGTTTGTTGATTACTCCAGCAATTGTTGGATTCGCACTTAATGGTCACCACACCTACTCCAAGTTGATTTCACTCGTTGCAGTGATCGTCATCATCGGAGCATTGGTGCGTAACCGTCGCGCATCCACATCCATCGCTTAACCCCAGAGTTACGCCTTAATTTGCCTAAGCGCTAACCTGCAAGGCACCATTAAGGAATGGGTACAAAACTCGTTATCGTGGAATCCCCCGCGAAAGCTCGCAAAATAGGCGGCTTTCTCGGGGAGGACTACGTTGTCGAGGCTTCAGTCGGTCACATTCGCGACTTGCCTCAACGAGCAGCAGATATCCCGAAAGAGTATAAGAAAATCGCCTGGGCTAAAGAGGGCGTCAATATCGAAGAGGGCTTTGAGCCGCTCTATGTCATCAATCCTGACAAACGCGCCAAGGTCAACGAACTCAAAGCTTTAATGAAGGATGCCGACGAGCTGATTCTGGCAACGGATGAAGACCGCGAAGGTGAAGCAATCGCCTGGCACTTGATTGAAGTTCTCCGTCCCAAGATTCCAGTGCGCCGCATGGTCTTCCATGAAATTACAAGAGAAGCGATTCAAAAGGCCGCCAATGAAACTCGCGACCTGGATTACAAACTTGTTGACGCCCAAGAGACACGTCGCGTACTAGATCGCCTCTACGGATATCGCCTCTCGCCAGTTCTCTGGAAGAAGGTTATGCCGCGTATCTCCGCCGGCCGTGTGCAATCTGTTGCTACCCGCCTAATTGTCGAGCGCGAACGTGAGCGCATGGCATTTATTTCATCTACCTGGTGGGACCTCACCGCGCAATGCCAACCCGGCTTTAATGCCCGACTCCTCTCACTCGATGGCAAGCGAGTTGCTGCTACATCTGATTTTGATTCCAATGGCGGTCTAAAAGAGAAGAGCGCTGCAAACATTTTGTTGCTCGATGAAGCTGGCGCAAAAGAACTTGTACAAAAGTTGCAAGGACAATCACTCACCGTTAAGTCCACTGAAGAATCGCCGCGCACCGAAAGACCAAAAGCGCCTTTTACAACATCCACCATGCAACAAGATGCCGGATCTCGTCTTGGTTGGGGCGCACAACTCACGATGCGAGTTGCTCAACGATTATACGAAAACGGTTACATCACCTATATGCGTACCGACTCGGTCACGCTCTCACAATCTGCGATTCAAGCCGCGCGCGATTCTGCCAAGGCACTTTATGGCGCCGATTACATTCCATCTTCACCACGCTTCTATGAAGGTAAGACCAAGAACGCCCAAGAAGCGCACGAAGCTATTCGCCCAGCTGGCGATACCTTTAAAACTCCTGGCGAACTTGCACCAGAACTCTCTCGCGATGAATTCGCGCTCTATGACTTAATTTGGAAGCGCACCATCGCATCCCAGATGGCCGATGCCAAGAAGATGCAGATGCGCGTTGACTTTGATGTGGCCACCAAGTCAAAGCAGGCCGCTATTTTCCGCGCCAATGGCTCGGTCGTTACCTTCCCTGGTTTCTTGGCTGCTTACGAAGAAATCACTGATGAAGCAACCGAAGATGATGATTCCAAACGCTTGCCACCAATGTCCGTCGGCGATGAGATTAAAGTTAACGAGTACTCCTGTGAGGGTCACGAAACAAAGCCCCCAGCTCGTTACACCGAACCAACACTTGTGAAGAAACTCGAAGAGCTCGGCATCGGCCGCCCTTCCACCTTCGCATCCATCATGTCAACGATTCAAGATCGCGGATACGTCTCCAAGCGCGGCCGCGCACTTGTCCCAACTTTCCTCGCCTTCTCCGTCACAGGATTACTCGAACAGCATTTCGGCAAGTTGGTTGATTACGAATTCACCGCATCCATGGAAGAAGATCTCGACCGTATCGCTAACGGTGAAGAAGAGCGCGTTGCTTGGTTAACCAAATTTTTCTTTGGCAGCGAAGGCAATCCAGGACTTGAAGCACTTGCCGCTGACCTTGGTGCGATTGATGCCCAACAAATCAACACCATGAAGATGGGTCAAGACATCGAAATCCGCGTTGGTCGCTTTGGTGCCTATATCCAACAAGGCGAAGGCGATAACCGTAAGTTTGCCAATATCCCTGAGACGATGGCTCCAGATGAACTTACTCTTCAAGTTGCTATTGATTTACTTGCTCAACCTTCTGGTGAGCGCGAACTCGGAATAGATCCTGAAACAAATCTTCCAGTCATCGCAAAGTCAGGTCGCTTTGGTCCTTACATCACCGAAGTTCTTCCAGAACCAGAAATGGTTGTCGATAAAAAAACTGGCGAGCTGAAAAAACCGCGCAAGAAAAAAGATGCACCAAAACCAAAGACCGCATCACTTCTCGCAACCATGTCACTCGACACCATTACCTTGGATGACGCTCTCAAATTGCTCTCACTCCCACGCGACCTCGGTGAATATGAAGGCGTGAACATCACAGTGCAGAATGGCCGCTACGGCCCGTACATGACTCACGGAACTGATTCCCGAACTCTGACCTCTGAAGATCAGATCTTCTCCATCACCATGGAAGAAGCAATTGAGATCTACAAACAACCCAAGGTTCGCCGCCGCGGAGTTGCAAAGCCGCCGCTTAAAGATTTGGGCATCGACCCAACCTCGCAAAAGCCGGTCCTGGTCAAAGATGGCCGCTTTGGTATCTATGTCACTGACGGTGAAACCAACGCGACCCTGCGCCGCGGAGATACCGTCGAATTTCTGACCCTTGAGCGCGGCATGGAGCTCCTTGCTGGCCGCCGGGCC
>CAIUHB010000068.1 GCA_903898855.1 uncultured Actinomycetes bacterium
GAGATGGTAATCGCAACAAAGGTTGCCAAACTTTCAACTCGCCCAGGTCTGGCGGCGAACAATATCGCGGCAGCCATCGATGAATCATTGGCTGCGCTTCAGACAGATTATGTGGATCTCTATTACGCACATGAAGATGATGTGAATACCCCGCTCGAAGAGAGCCTGCAGGCATTTGATGCCACAGTGAAAAGCGGCAAGGTGCGCTATATCGCAGCTTCAAATTACTCAGCCGATCGATTTAGCGCGGCTCTTGATGTCTCACGGATTAATAACTTCGCATCCTTTGTTGCGATTCAAAATATGTATAACCTCGTTGAACGAAATCCGTACGAAAGTGAGATTGCACCTGTGGTGGTCGCAGAAGGGCTATCTGGTATTCCTTACTTTGGTTTGGCTCGTGGCTTCCTTACAGGTAAGTACCGCGAAGGTGTAACTATCGATTCGGTCCGTGCTGGTGGGGTGACTTCATATCAGAACCCAGATGGTTATGCCGTCGTGGATGCCCTCGAAAAGATTGCCGCTAGCCACAATGGATCTATCGCAGCTGTGGCACTTGCCTGGCTTCGTGCTCAACCAAGTATTTCAACACCTATCGCGAGTGCGAGAACGGTTGAACAACTTGAAGATATCGTCGCCGTGCTTCACCTCACCGATGAAGAGATCACTTCACTAAATTCCCTTAAGGGTTAGTTGTAGGAGCTCCTGAAGGTCGAGGAAAACCGCCTAGTTTTGCTAAGCAGGCTTGAAGTGCCGCTGCCATCTTTGGATCGTTTCGATCCGGGCGAGAGCCAGCTGAAATCGTCACGCCGTTCTCTTTAAGGCAAGCAGTGAAAGCTGGATTATTAAATCCCCCACCACCGGGTCCACCAGCGCCACCGGGACCGAAGCCACCTTGTGCTCCAGGTGAAAGCGTCGGCTTTGCTGTGGCTGTCGCCTTCCCGTTCTTGGAACCGCTAGAACTCTTCGCGCTACCTGATGTAGAACTGCTCGGTGCAGCGGAGGTGGTAGGCAAAGGCAGCGGAGCTGCGCCATCGCCACTTGTGCTGCGAACTGTTACCGCATCTCCAACCTTTGCAGAGGAGAGTGTCGTTGTCGATCGATTATCGATTGTGACCGTGACCTTGTCGCCATTGACACTCGAAACCGTTCCGCTTACTCCGCGACCACCAAAGCCGCCAGATGGAAATGAACCGCTAGCCCCGCCGCTGCCAGTGCCTCCACCAAAACCGCCCGCTCTTGCACCAAATGCTGCTGCGAAGGCCGAGGCAGGGGTTGTTGTTGCAGTGCGATGTCCATACCAAGCGCCCGCAGATGCTGAGGCTACGACAAGTAAGGCGATGCCGAGAAGGCCGGTCGTCTTATTGCTCCACTTATGACCTCCGCGAGAAAGTACCTCTTTCAAGTTATCTTCCGCAGGTGTCCCAAAGAGCTCGAAATCTTCTGGGGAGTTTCTCTCTTCATTACTCATGACGTAGCGCCTCGATTGGTCGTAGGGATGCTGCTCGGCTTGCTGGGTATCCGCCAAAGAAGAGTCCAATAAGAACACTCACGCCGAATGCCAAGAAAACTGAGCCAGGAACAATTACCGGCTTGACGCCGATGATAGTGAAATGTGAACCGATAAAGCCACCAATGACACCAATGGCCCCACCCACAAGCGAAAGTATCGTTGCCTCAACCAGGAATTGAGTAAGGATTGCACCTTTAGGGGCGCCGATCGCCTTACGAATACCAATCTCACGGGTTCGCTCAATAACGCTCACGAGCATGATATTTGTAATTCCAATTCCACCGACGAGCAGTGAGATTGCAGCCACTACACCTAAAAGAACGGTAAAGACTGAACTATTTGAGGTGGAGGTCGCTAAGAGGCTTGCTTGATTCAATGTGCGGTAGTCACGATTGTTTACGTTAGTGATCTTATGGCGCGAGTCCATGATGGTGTTGATTTCGGTCTGAGCAAGATCTTGCACCTTTGCAGATTTTGCTTCAACCACAATTGAGCCGAGGTTGTTATAACCCGTGAGTGAACGCTGCACAGCCGTGATGGGAGCAACCATGAGGCTATCGCCATCCTGAAATCCATTGCTGCCCTTAACTTCAGTAGTCCCAATAACAGTAAATGGAATTCCACCACATCGGATGGTCTGACCAATCGGAGAACCAGTCCCAAAGAGATCGGTAGCAGTTGTATTACCAATTACAGCAACTCGTCGCCCTTGGGTCACATCATCATTTGTAAAATAGGTCCCCTTCGCGATAGAGGTGTTGCTCGCCTCAAACCACGATGGCCAAGTGCCGTTAAATGTCCCAGGAGTGCTGGAATTTGTCCCGTTAGTACAGGAAACGTTCGCACTAGCCACTGGTGCGGCTTGCTTCACATCCGGTGCATTGGTCGGATCGGAGAGTGCAACGGCATCGCCAACGGTGAGCGGCTTACTGTTCGTATTGCGAGCAGCTGCCTGTCGACCAAATCCGCCACGATTTGCCATGATGGTGATGGTGTTAGTGCCCAAGCGATCAATACTCGACTGAATTTGCTTGCTCGATCCATTTCCTACGGCGATCAAAATGATGACTGATGAGACGCCGATCGCAATACCAAGTGTGGTGAGGGTAGTTCTAAGTTTGTTGGTATTTAGACCTCGGATTGCGAAGCGAATAATCTCAAAGATATTCATGCGCTCATCCTTTGGGAATCACTCGCAATTTTTCCATCTTTCATTCGGATAATGCGTTTGGCTCGCTTCGCTACCTCGTCTTCGTGTGTAATAACTACGACGGTTCGCCCAGCCGCATTAATTTTATCGAATAGGTCTAGTAGATCCGCTGTTGATTTGGAATCTAGGGCTCCAGTTGGTTCATCGGCAAGGAGCAACGCGGGACGGGTAACTAACGCGCGTGCGACGGCAACTCGCTGTTGTTGTCCGCCAGACAATTCTGTTGGCTCATGGTTGACTCGATCTGAAAGCCCAACCACCTCAAGCGCCTTTAGCGCACGCATCCTGCGTTCATCGCTCTTAATCCCTTGATACGCGAGAGGTAACTCCACATTTGCGAGCGCGTTCGTCTTGGGAATCAGATTAAACGATTGGAAAATGAAGCCAATGCGACGACCCCGGACAATTGAAAGAGCTGATTCATCCATAGATGAGATTTCTATACCGTCCAGGAAATACTCCCCGGTTGTCATCACATCAAGGGCACCCATAATGTTCATTAAGGTAGATTTTCCAGAGCCCGAAGGCCCCATGATGGCCACATACTCACCAGGGTAGATTTGAAGGTCTACTCCATTGAGAGCAAAGATGGATGCCTCGCCTGAGCCGTATTGCTTCACGGCTCCACGCACATCGATAACCGGATGCATCAATCAGCCGCCGATTCTTCCACCAAAGCCAGGATTGCCACCTACGCCAGTGAGCGCACCAGAACCAGATGGAATACCACCTACCGCAAAACCGTTACTCGAAGTTGTCCGAGTAGTTGTTGGCAACGAGACTTTACTTCCGATTGTTAATCCGGAGATTACTTCGTCAAATGAATCACCTTTAAGACCGAGGACTACCGGTGTTGGGGTCGTAATCTCTTTACCATTCACGGTGGTAACAACGTTCACGGTACTACTCAACCCTCGAGAGGTGACCGCTTGTGCGCTGACCATCACCACATTGAGTGCCTCGCCAACGATTACCGTGGCCGACGCAGTCATTCCAGGCTTAAGTCCGCTAATTTTTCCATCGATGGTGAAAGTAGCATTATATGTAGTCACACCACTTGAAGTAGTAGGAAGAAGATCGATGTTATTCACCTTGCCGGTCGCCGATACGGTTGGAAGCGCATCAAAGGTAAATGAGGCGCTCTGTCCTTTAATAATCTTGGCTGCATCTGCTTCCGAGAAACTTCCAGTCACCTGAAGTGTTGAGACGTTCGTGAGCACGATGAATCCTGTTGCATTTGCCGTGGCAGTAGCCGGTGCCGATGCGGTACTTACATTGCCACCAACCGCTGTTGAGATTGAGGCAACTTCTCCAGCAACCGGAGCAATGATTGTTGCTCCGGCTAGGTTTCTTTTCGCTTGATCAAAGTTAGCCTGAGCCGTAGTCAATTGCGCCTGGGCGCTATCAATCGAGCTCTGCTTAGCAGGTTGTGCTGCCACAGCCTGGGATGCCAATAAATTATCGAGTGAATTCTGTGCAGATGAAATCTGACTTTGGTAACCAGCGATTGTGATTGCATCTTTTGCCAGGTTATTCTTTTGAGAGGTCAAAGCATTTTGATAAGCAATCGTGAGGTTATCGAGGTTCTGCTTATCCTTGAGTAGATTTGCAGTTTGAGAGCTCTGTGCATCGACCCAGGTGTTGTAGTAATTAAGTTCGGTGACACACTGCGTATTTACCGATGTGATCGATTGGCAGTAAGCGGTAGTAACACCAGCCGACCCATAAGTTCCTAGAAACGTTGTGAGATTAAATGCCGCACGATCTACAGCGGCTTGATAACTCTTGGCAGAGATAGCTGCATTGGCCGTTGCATTGTCGAGCGCGCTCTTTGCAGCATCTACAGAACTCTGGTAGCTCCCTGCATTTGCGCTAATTAAAGTGGTTTGATCCGATGCATTTTTCTTTGCTTGTTCAACTGCAGCCTGGGCCTGAGATAACTGCAATGCAGCCTGGGCCTGTTCTGCTGGAGTCTTTGTTGGAGTCAGTGCGGCAACCGCGGCTCGTGCGGTGGTGAGAGTTGCATTTGCCTGCGATAGAGCGGTGGTCAGATTTGTTGTATCAAGTTGCGCAAGTTTCTCACCGCTGCGTACACGATCGCCCACTTGCACATAAAGGGCCTTCAAGGTGCCGGCTGCAAGTGGAGCTAATCCGACATCCGATGGGCTGACGACCTTACCTGTAGCTGAAACCGTTGCCTGAACATCACCTTGTGAAACGGTAACTGTCTGCAACGATGTGGCTGCCGCTTTGGGGTGTAGAACGGAGTATCCCCAGAGACCAGCACCTCCAACGAGCAAGAGAAGGACCCCGTTGATTGCCAGAATCCGAGGAGTAAAGCGGGCAGTCTTTTCGGGTGTCGATAAACTCATTGTCCCAAGATAGGCGAATTTGCCAAAGAGTTGCAGGTTATTTTCCTGCAAATAGCCTGAGAGTTAGATTGACCAGGAGAAATCTTCATTTCGGTCAATAACAAAGCAGTGGTATCCCTCGAGTTGCGGGTGGGCAAAGATTCCAGCTCCATCTTTTCCGCTGACGATGAGAGCAGTTGCCAGGGCATCAGCAATTCCCCCATCTGGCCCCCAAACTGTTGCACTCTTCGCGCCAATCGCAATTAGCCCGGTATGTGGATCACGAATATGTGAACCACGCTCTGTCACGCCACTTGTAGCAACAGCTCCGCGGGATATAAGGAGTGAATGAACAACTTCATCGCGATTATCCGGATTAGCGATCGCAATTCGCTTTGGCTCTGATGATCTGACTGTTAGGTCGCCGCCAGCATTAATCACACACTCAGTCACGCCATAGTCGGCGAAGATATCGGCTGCGCGATCTGCAGCCCAGCCCTTCACATAACCAGATGGATCATAACCACCGTCAACACACCACGGATCGAAGAGACCGCCAGAGATATCCCGCGCAAAGGCGGTGGCGTTCCACACCCCCCTCACCTCTTCCGGGCAATCATCTATTGAGATTTGATTGCCTCTCAATTGCGAGATGAATGAGCTTTCTTTATACGTCGAGAAGACCTCATCTACGTGAAAGAGAAATCTCTCAATCTCATCTGCTGCGGCTTTAAGT
Source organism: uncultured Actinomycetes bacterium (assembly GCA_903898855.1). Next base: position 5,811 of record CAIUHB010000068.1, read on the forward strand.
TCTACCTCGTTCAGAGTAGGCGAAGAGCCCTCGAAGAAGATAACTGTTCCCCATGTCTCTACTTCTCGAAAGATATGAGGCATGGGATAAGAAATTAAATACCCGCCTTGGAGAGTGCGCTCTTGATAGAACTCCAGTAGGCGAGTGAAGAGTAAGTAACGCGCGATACATAGAGCGAGTCTGCAACAACCTTAGAGGCGCTCTCAGC
>CAIUHB010000069.1 GCA_903898855.1 uncultured Actinomycetes bacterium
CCACCACCACAAAGATGTTTACGAACACACGTTGACGGTGTTGGAACAAGCGATTCAACATGAGGATCGATTGGGCCGTATTCGCAACGCTCGCGCTTGCTGGGTTGGCTTTCGGTATTAAGCCGCTCTTTACAATTGCAACCAGCTTCGCATTGGCCGCAGCGTTCTTAAATGGTTTCTTTAACTATTGCCTGGGGTGCGAGACATATTTGTTATTTGTCCGCTTGCGCAACCGACATACGCCAGATTACGAAATTTAAATTACTTCAGCGCTGTGAAGGCTTGCACTAAATCTTTTACAAGATCGGTTGCAGCTTCCAACCCAACAGATAACCGCAGCACACCCGGTGTGATTCCCGCGGACGCCTTAACTTCTGGTGCCAATTTTCTATGAGTCGAGCTGTCCGGGTGAGTAATCAACGACTTGCTGTCGCCCAGGTTATTGGAGATATCAATGACCCTGAGATTGTTCATCAAGGTAAATGCAGCCTCGCGGCCACCCTTTACTTCAAAACCAATCATGGATCCGCCTTGATTATTCATTTGGCGCATCGCGACTTCATGGCCCGGATGTTGTTTGAGACCTGGATAACGAATAACTGAGACTTCCGGACGGGTCGCCAAGAATTCGGCAACGACGGCTGCGCTCTTGACCATATGGTCGACTCGCATGTGCATCGTCTCCAACGACTTCATGAGTACCCAGGCAGTAAACGGCGACATCGAAGGACCTGTGTGGCGATTGAATGGCAAGAGATGGTTGGTGAAGTAATCGTTCGATCCAAGGATTGCACCACCAAGAACGCGGCCCTGGCCATCGATGTGCTTGGTCGCGGAATACATGATTACATCCGCACCAAGTTGGAGTGGCTTCTGCAATACCGGTGAGGCCATCACGTTATCGACGATGACGGTTGCGCCAGCCTTGTGTGCCAGATCGCTGACAAAAGCAATATCGGTGATTTCCAGTAACGGGTTACTTGGGGTTTCGATGAAGACAACCTTTGCTGGGGTAGCGAGCGCCTTCTTCCATCCCTCGAGATCGCCGGCTTGAACCAATTCGGTGGTGATTCCCCACTTCGGCAAGATTTCGGTTAAGACCACGTGACACGACGAGAACATCGCGGCTGAGGCAACGATCCGGTCGCCTTGATTAACCAAGCATGCAACCGCGGCAAACATCGCGGACATTCCAGAGCTTGTGGCGAGGCAGCGATCCGCGCCCTCAAGAAGTGCTAGCCGATTTTCAAAGGCAGCAACCGTGGGGTTGTGAAAGCGACTATAAAGATAGTGATCGGTCTCTTCGGCAAAAGACGATTCGGCTTCTTCAGCTGACGCGTAGGTGAACCCTGAGTTAAGGAAGAGCGCTTCTGAGGTTTCGCCATATCCAGTGCGCGAAAGACCACCACGCACAGACTGTGTCTGTGGATCGAGTTGCCAGTCGGGTTCGATGCGATTTTGTTGCTCGCGATATCCCCACGGTCTCTTGGCCATGCCGTAATCGTACAGAACTGCAGAGGCGGCTTATCCCGCGGTTGGGTAGGCTTACGAGCATTACAAGCCTGAGGAGATATCAATGAGCGAAGCACAGTGCCCATATACCGGCAAGAGCAAGATGGCCAGCGAAGGTACATATAACAAGGACTGGTGGCCCAACCAGCTGAACCTCAAGGTCTTGCACCAGAATTCAGTCGAGGCAGATCCGATGGATCCTGATTTCGATTACGCCACCGAGTTTGAGAACCTCAATCTCAAAGCTGTGAAGAAAGA
>CAIUHB010000070.1 GCA_903898855.1 uncultured Actinomycetes bacterium
GGTCTATCAAGTTACTCAAAAAGGCAATCGCAGCTATATTGATTCAGGTACTACCTGGGAGACGCTGGCCGGTTATTCACGTGCATTTAGAGTTGGCGAGCGAATATTTGTCTCGGGTACAACTGCCACTCATGGATCACTGTCGGTTGGCGCAGGCGATCCCATTGCACAAACCCACTTTGTCATCGACAAAATTGAAGCCTCAATTGAATCACTCGGTGGCAAATTATCTGATGTCGTTCGCAGCCGTATCTATTGCAATGATTTGAAGTACTGGGAACCAATAGCCAGAGTTCACGGTGAACGCTTTGCCGATATTCGCCCCGCCAACACTATGGTTAAAGCTAACCTAATAGGTGATGAGTACATGGTGGAGATTGAAGTGGAAGCAATAATTAATGACTAAGCGCGAATTAACCAAAGGTTATGAGATCTCCCCCGTCATTAAGGGTGGATGGCAACTCAGCTCTGGCCACTCGCTCAATACCAAGATCGAAGATGAGCAAGCCATCTCAGATACCGTGGCCTTTGTTGAAGCCGGAATATCCACACTGGATTTTGGTGATATCTATACCGGTGTAGAAGAGCTCATCGGCAAAGCGGTAAAGCGTTTGGCTAATCGAGATTTAGTTCAACTACACACTAAATATGTGCCCAACGAGAATTTTTTGCACGACTTTGATCGCAGTGATGTATCGACCATCGTTCATCGCTCACTCTCCCGCCTCGGTGTCGACCAAGTCGATCTAGTCCAATTCCATTGGTGGAAATATGAGGCCAACAACTACCTCGTTGCAATGGAGGATCTCTTTAAGCTCAAAGCCGCCGGCAAGATTCGCCACGTGGGCATAACGAATTTTGATCTGCCACACGTTAAGGAATTTGTGGAGGCTGGATTTAAGCCAGCAAGTATCCAACTTCAATACTCAATTCTCGATCGTCGTCCGGAAAATGGCCTGGTGGATTACTGCATCGAACATGACATTGGAATCCTCTGTTATGGCACAGTCGCAGGTGGCTTCTTCTCGGAGAAGTTCCTCGGAGCACCGGAACCGACCTCCGCAGAGACCCGCTCCAACGTTAAATATCAGCTCATCATTGAAGAGTTCGGTGGTTGGTCGCTCTTCCAAAAGTTGCTCACGACCTTAAAGTCGATTGCCGATTCGCACGATACCGATATCGCAACTATCTCTTCGGCCTACACCTTAAATCGTCCTGGCGTTAAGGGCGTAATTGTTGGGGCAAGGAATATCTCCCACCTCCAATCAAATCTCAAAATTCCTGCAATTGAATTTAAGGCTGATGAGTTAGCTGCAATTGCAAATATTATTTCAGAGGCAAAAGGCCCAAATGGAGATGTCTATAAACTAGAGAGGTATTCGGATAAGCATCGCAACATCATGCACACCAACAATAATTAATTAAATAGTTATGTTAAATCGCTTGAATTGAGCGAAACTTTTCGAGTACGTTCAATTCGCATTATCAATCGTTCTTCCGGATCGGGGCAGCAGACAAATGAATCCTTCTCTAGCCAATCTCCCGCTGGGAGCTGGCGCTGCTTTGCCGGGAGCAAAGGAGTCACAGCCTGAATTGCGTAGATACAGAAATGCTTTCCCTCAGGAATTCGAAGCTCGGCGCTATTGGTCAGTTCGAAATAATCTCCGACCTTCATCCCACATACTGAGCGACCTTCAATGCGATCAACCACAACTCGTAAGTCGTATAGCTCCATATCGTTTTCGCTCACAGATTTATCCTAAACTAACTACAGCGATTTACCTACAGTTGAATGGAGTCCATAACAATGGCTGAGTTCGTACAACTCCTATTTAATGGCCTGGTCACGGGTTCAATCCTCGCCATGGCAGCGGTAGGAGTTTCACTGGTCTATGGCGTACTTCGCCTGGTTAATTTTGCCGCCGGCGATTTCATGACGCTCGGCGCCTTTATCGCGGTCTTCTTAAGCGTCTCTGAAGGGTGGCCACTTGTCGCAGCCGTCGTAGTCGCGATTGTTGGAATTGCCGCGCTCGGTCTTGGACTCGATTGGTTGTTGTGGAAGCGTCTGCGCGATAGCAAGGCCGGAACTCTTGCGCTATTTCTCGTCGCAACCGGCGTTGCACTAATCCTTCGCCAAAGTATTTTGATGATTTTCTCAAGCGGTAGCCGCAAATTCGCAATAAATGAGACCGCGACTTTCTCCTTCCTCGGTGCAAATATCGCAACCTCTCAGTTGATAGTTCTCTTGCTCTCTAGCTCTGCGATTATCACCCTTGGTCTTTTTATGGCGAAATCAACCATCGGCAAAGATATGCGTGCATTTTCAGATAACGCCTCGCTCGCGGCAGTCTCTGGCATCAACGTAAATAAAGTTGTGCGCTATGTCTGGATCATCAACGGCATCTTGAGCGCACTTGCCGGAATCTTCCAAGGCATGGTTCAGGGTCGATTCGATAGCACGATGGGATGGACTTTGCTCCTGCCAATCTTCGCCGCCGTGGTTCTCGGAACTATCGGCGATGCTTATGGCGCACTTCTGGGTGGTATGACACTTGGACTAGTAATGGAGTTATCTACCTGGCACGTCCTCTTCGGTGGAATCCCAAGCTCTTATAAGCCAGTAGTCGCCTTCGCTACTTTAGGAATCGTCTTACTTGTTAAACCAGAAGGTCTCCTTGGAGTGAAAGCGAGAAGCATCTAATGACAGCATTTCTCCAACCTGGTTTCTGGGTCTTCGTTGTACTCATGGCTGGCGTTTACTGCATCTTCGCCCTTGGCCTACAAGTTCAATATGGCCTAGGCGGAATCCTTAACTTTGGCCATGTAGCGATGATGGCACTCTCCTCGTACACAATGGCAATCCTGGTTATTACCTACAACTGGAATCTCTACCTCGCCTGCTTTGCCGGAGTAGTGATGGCCGGACTTGGCGGAGCCTTCCTGGGGCTAACGACGCTGCGACTGCGCGGTGATTACTTCTCTATTGTGAGTATCGCCTTTTCGGAAATTGTTCGATACATCATTCACAATTCAGATCACTTAACTGGTGGCTCGCAAGGCTCGCTCAACATCCCAAGTTCAAAGGGATATGCCTCCTATACCGATTCCTTCAATAAAGTCTTAGCTAACATCCAAGATAAAATTAAGCCAATCTTCGGCAGCTTCGCCTCCCGAGATATGGCGCTCTTACTTATCGTCTGGCTTACCGCCATCATCCTTCTGGTGATCATGAGCTACATACAAAGAACCAGTTGGGCGAGAGTTCTTCGCGCAACCCGAGAAGATGATGATGTACCAGCTTCACTGGGTAAGAATGTATTTCTCTTCCGCCTCTCATCAGTCATCGTTGGTTCAGTCATCGGTGGAATCGCTGGAATTTATTGGGCGCTTGAATTCTCAATTCTCGATCCCGCCGATTTCCAGACCATCGTTACCTTCTTCGCCTGGATGGTAATTATTCTGGGCGGTGCTACCAAAGTTAAAGGCGTTCCACTTGGCGCGCTCTTCTTTGGCTTCCTGTATGCCGGAACCCGCTTCTTCCAGTTCCCGCCATTTACTTGGTTTGATTCAGTACAACGCGCCTACCTTCGCGTCATGATTATCGGCTTTGTGCTGATCTTCTTGATGTTAAAGCGGCCGCAAGGAATATTCGGCAAGCGAGAGGAAATGGTGCTCGAATAAGATGGATAACATTCTAGAAGTTCGCAGCGTTTCAAAATCCTTCTCCGGCGTTCGCGCCTGTGAGAACGCTAGCCTCTCGATAAAGCGTGGCAGCGTTACCTCAATTATTGGGCCTAACGGCGCCGGTAAGACCTCGCTCTTTAACCTCATCTCTGGCGCCATCTCTCCTGACTCTGGCTCCATCACCTTCAATGGCACAGAAATTGCCAAGAAGCATCCACACCAAATTGCCCGACTCGGTTTGATCCGCACCTTCCAAGGCGCAAAGGTCATCCGTCGCCTAAGCGTGATGGAGAATATTTTGTTAGCTGCGCAGGAGAACCCTGGCGATCATTTATGGCGGGTGCTTACTCCACGAGTACGTAAACGCTTTGAGAATGAGGCAGAGGAGCGCGCACTAGACCTGCTCAAGCAAGTAGGGCTCGAAAGCTTTGTGGATTCTTATGCCGGAATTCTCTCGGGTGGTCAGCGCAAACTCCTTGATCTTGCCCGCGCGATGATGGCCAAGCCCACTATGTTGTTACTAGATGAGCCATTTGCTGGTGTTAATCCAGCGCTAGTCGAGAAGCTAGTACATGTTCTACAAACGTTGAAGAAGCAACATGACCTGACGTTCTTGCTCGTTGAGCACGATTTAGAGACGGTTATGAATATCTCAGATGAGGTCTATGTAATGGCGCAAGGAACTGTAATTGCAAATGGACTTCCAAACTCTATTTATGAGAATGAAGTTGTAATCGATGCCTACCTCGGATCTCGCAGAAAGAGCAGCTAATGACTACTCCCGTCTTTGAACTTAAAGGTGTATCTGCTGGCTACGGCGATGTGCAGATTCTCAACAACGTCTCGATCCAGGTTCCAGCAAATGCCATCGTCACAATCGTTGGACCTAATGGCGCCGGCAAATCCACCATCCTTAAATCAATTTACGGAATCGCAAAAGTCACCGCCGGCGAAATCCTGCTTCACAAGCTCAGTGGTGAGTCCATCGACGTTCGCCAAACTAAGCCACATAATCTGGCTGATATCGGTATCGCCTATGTTCCTCAAATCGAAAATATCTTCCCGACTCTAACTGTCGATGAGAACCTAGATGTGGGATACAAGCACAACGGTGGAACATCGCTGGAAGAGCGCAAAGAGAAGTTGTACAAGCAATATCCAGATTTAGTTATTCGCAAAAAAGATCGAGCCGGCACCCTCTCAGGCGGACAACGTCAGATGTTGGCCTTGGCTCGCGCCTTGATGTCTGGACCTGACATTTTGCTCCTCGACGAACCATCTGCGGGATTAGCTCCAGCGTTGGTCGATCAACTCTTTGATGAGTTAGTCCGCATTAACGAAACCGGAGCCACCATTTTGATGGTGGAACAGAATGCCCGCAGGGCACTGGAAATCTCTCAGTACGGTTATGTCCTAGATATGGGCAAGAACCGCCATGAGGGCCCGGGCAAGGAGCTAGCCGTTGACCCTGAGATTGTCGGCATCTACTTCGGCAAGCGCTAACGCCTAATCTGGTCGCCTTTTTTACGGTCGCCAGAAAAGGTAATCAAAACGTAATAATTAATCCCTCGACAGTGAGCCTAGGCACTCGGTTACTCTAAGTCTGAACCCGCCCTTCTGGGGCGAACTACATGCTTAGGAGAACTATGAAGAAGAAGCGTGGATTAATTGTTGCCGCAACTTCAGCGATCGCAGCAAGCGCACTACTCGGAACTTCCGTGGGTGCAAATGCAGCAGCTGGCGTTGATATGAAAGTCGGCATCGTCCTTCCATTAACAGGACAGCTTGCAACTTATGGCCCACCAATGGCCAAGGCTGCAGCACTCGGAGTTTCGCAAGTTAACGATGCAATGAAGGCTGCCGGCGTTGCTGGCTCTTGCACAGTTGTTGGAACCGAAGATGATCAAGCAACTCCTGCAACATCAGTAGAAGCTGCCAAGAAGCTCGTCGAATCTAACAATGCAAATGCACTCGTCGGCCCAATGACCTCAGGCACCACACTTGCAGCAGCTGCTGCAGTAGGAATTCCTGACAAGGTCGTCATCATGAGCCCAGCTGCATCATCACCAGCACTTTCAACACTTGGTGACAATGACACCCTCTTCCGCAACTATCCATCAGATGCACTACAAGCTAAGGCTGTAGTTCTTGCTATGAGCAAGGCATTTGGAAAGAACGCACTCGTAAACGTGGCAGCACGTAACGATGCTTTCGGTAGCGCGCTCTCTGGCGTTTTCCAAACAGCATGGAAGGCAAATGGCGGAAAGATTGGCACCACCACTCTTTACGATCCAAACTCGGCGACATTTGATTCAGATGCAACAAAGATCGTCTCCGGCAAGCCAGCAGCTTGGTTCATCGTTGACTTCGAAGAGACCTTCGCAAAGGTTGCACCTGCTCTCGTTCGTACTAAGAAGTGGGATCAGACTCGTACATTTATGACTGAGTCATTCAACAACGCTAACTCCATCAAGATTGTTGGAGCTAAGTACATGAATGGCGTTCGCGGAACTGCTGCTGCAGCATCCGGAACTGAGACCAAGGCTTGGAAGAGCGCTTTTGAAGCAACTGTTCCAGCTGCATCACAGACATTCGTAGATCCAGCTGCATACGATGCAGCAGTTCTCGAGTGCTTGGCTTCTATCTACGCCAAGAGCACAGCTGCTGCTGACCTTGCAAAGGGTCTTCGCGCAGTTGGTGGTCCAAAGGGCGCCAAGATTTCATGGCAGCACCTTGATCAAGCCGTGAAGGCTGCAGCTGCTGGCACCAAGTTCTCCTACCAAGGTGCTTGGTCAGAGGTCGACTTCGATGCTAACGGTGACGTTGGTTCAGGTACCTTCGATGTCTACAAGGTCGTTGCTGGACAACCAGTAACAGATCCAAAGGCACAAGTTCACTACAAGGGATAATTCCTTAACTAGTTAACTCAGAAAAAGCCCCACCGAAAGGTGGGGCTTTTTTCATCCCATTACAGAATGCGTATTCTCCGAGTTATAGGGACGCTTTCGCGAAAACGCGCCGATGTCAATCTCGTTCTTGGTGTGACTTCCTACAAACTTCACTGGGTCCATGTCGTGATCTCTCCCAGCCATAACTTCGCTAATTAGTTTTGCCATTAGCTGCCCCACTGTCGGAGCGTTCTTGAATTGATTTCCGCTAGTGCCGATCGCTACAAAGAATCCGGCTAAATTTGTCTGGTCATAAATTGGCGTCCAATCGGAGGCAACATCATAAACACCCACTATCCCCAATGGAGCATTAGGAATATGCAGCGCTGGTAATCTGCGAGCAGCCCTTGTTACTTGGGCTTCAAATCGTTCTGCGGTGCGAACCATATTGGCAGATTCTGGATCGGTCACCCATTCCAACGGATCGCACTCCGGCTCGGTGCCGCCAACTAAAAGCGCACCATTAGGTGTCGCTCTCATATAAATACCTAAGTCAACATCACCAACAATCGGCCCTGGCAGCAGCCCAAGTGGCGTATCTACTTGATGCACCTCTTGGCGCATTGGTTTTACTTCAATGGTGAAATCTTGAGTAACGCCCGCTAGTTCATTAATTTTGCCAGACCAAGGGCCAGCGGCATTAACAACTACATCTGCATATA